>NZ_BAAAMU010000009.1:11778-87239 GCF_039529435.1 Nonomuraea maheshkhaliensis | reverse complement strand
CCTCCCCCCCCCGTTCCACCCTTCCTCCCCCCCCCCCGCGCCGGCCCCGGCGCCCGCCGCCCTGGAGGCGGCGCTGCCCGCGGCCGTACGGGTCACGGCGGTGGAGACCGCCGCGGGACCCCACTGGCCGCGTTCGAGTTCCTTGGCGCGGGTGGCCACCCGTCCGGTCCAGGGCAGTGGCGGGCGCAGGGAGGGCAATGCCCCGCTGGCCGACAGCAGCCCGATGACCGCCGCGGTCCGGGGGTCGGGGGCCATGCCGTCCTCCAGGACGCGGCGGATCCGCGTTCTCAGCTCGATCTCGTGCTCCGCGCCGGCCGCCGGCCACGTCGTGCTGCGGAACACGCCGAGCACCTTGGACTCCTTGACGCGCAGCAGCTCGCGGTCCACGAGCCGGTCGATCACGACCCGCCACAGGTCGGCGCCGAGTGTCAGGAGCAGGGGCTGCACGCGCCGGGTCTTCTCGGCCACGGTGTCGTAGGCCGACTGCAGCAAGGGGTCGGGGAGCGGTCCTTCGCCGGCGGGGGTGACGCGGGGGCCGTTGACCACTCCGGTGCCGTCGGTCTCCACCCTGCCGAGCAGCGCGAGCTCCGTGAGCAGCGCGCCGCCCAGGGTGTAGTGCAGCGTGCCCGCCGCCTGGATGGACGCCCCGTCGTCGTCCATGAGCAGCAGCATGAGGTCTTCCACGATCAGCAGGTCGTCTCGCGTCGATTCCTCCTCCGGGGTGTTCATGACGCGACTCCGAGGATGGCGGGGACGATGACGGAATAGCCGTTGTTGGTGGCGTGCACGATGACGCCGGGCCAAACCGATCCGGTCCTGCGCAGCAGCAGCGCGGCCACGACGCCGACGACGAACGCGACGGGCAGGATGTAGTTGATCCCGTGGGCGAGGGCGAAGACCGCGGAGCTGCCCAGAACCGCGATCCACGGGCCGTACCGGTTCAAGCTCGTGGCCAGGACGCCGCGGAACAGGAACTCCTCCCCGACGGGCGTCAGAACGGCCCCCACGGCGATGGCGGTGATCAAGGAGAGCGCGCCTCCGGAGGCGGCGGCCTGGTAGTCGGCCTGGAGGTTGCTCGGCGGCCCTGTCAGGCTGATCACGACGATGGTCACCAGGATGTTGAGCAGGATCACGACGATGCCGGCGCCGATCGAGAGCAGCACCCACTTCCCGGTCACGCGGCGCAGGCCGAGCGCGCGGGGGTCCTTGACGCGCAGCCACAGCACGGCGGCGAACGCGCCGAGCGGCGCCAGCCCCGACACGCCGTACTGCACGATGCCGGCCAGCTCGGACCGGTCGTCCGGGACGGACCGGATGATCGCGATGCCGACCCCGTACAGGATCAGCGCGGCCAGGAACGCCAGCCCCACGTCGGGCCACCCGACGCCCTTGTCTCTGCGGTCTGTCACCGCTGCCTGCTCGTTCATGTACGCCCTCCTTGGGCGGCCGGGAGATAGAGCACTAGCACACTGTACCGGTACAGTGTGCTAGACGCGGCGTGCCAGAGAATGGGGGCCATGAGCGACACCCGGGCGAGGATCATCGCGGCGGCGACGGAGATCCTGATGGACGGCAAGGGCTCCCGGCCGAGCGTGCGCGCCGTCGCCGCACGTGCCGGCGTCGGAGCCAGCACGCTGCGCCACCACTTCAGAACGCAGCACGATCTTGTGGACGCGGTGCTGGAGTCGATGTATCGCCAGGCGTTGCCGGACGAGCGGATCCACGACGTCTCGGTGCCGGCCGACATTCGCCTGACCGAATGCCTGAGTGGCCTCCTGACCCCGGTGGGCTCGCCCGAGCAGGCTCGCGAGATGTGGCGCCAGCTGTTCCGCACCTTCGTCGACTCCGAACAGCGGGAAGCCGGCGCCGGGTATGCCGCCCTCGTCCGGCATGCCCGCAACCGTGTCGAGTCCTGGCTGGAGGTGCTGGAGGCCGAGGGCGCGCTGCCGGCGGGCGACCGGGCATTTCGTGCGATTTACCTGGCTACCGTCGTCGACGGGCTCGCTGTGGCCAGAGCGCTGCCGGAGGACGAGGCGGTTTCTCACTACGAGGCGGCCATTCTCCGCGCCGCGGTGAACGCGGTCCTGCGACTGCCCTGGGCGCCGACCGGCGCGACGAGCGGCCCTGAGGCCTGAGGCACCGCGCTCCTCGCACGGCTCGGTCCGGCGCCGCGCAGGTGCTCCCACTGGTCGGTCACCGGGGCCAGGTCCCTTTCGGGATGCGGCAGAGCAGTCCTGGTGCGGTGAACCAGGTGTCGTCGATGAAGCGGCCGGTTGCGTGTGATCGGCTCGGGCCGATCATGACGGGCGTAGGCCGCGTACGCGGGACCACGAGATCAGCACGTGGACCCGATCCCGCAGGTCGAGCTTGGTCAGGATGCTCGAGACATGCACTTTCACGGTGTAGTGGCTGATGCGGAGCTGGTGTGCGATTTCGCTGTTGGACATGCCTTGTGCGATGAGCTCGCAGACCTCGTGTTCCCGCTCGGTGAGCCGATCGGCCGCCGCCAGTAGCGCCCGGTCCTCGTCGGTGGGCAGCAGAGGCTGCAGCGCCGCGATCATCCGGGTGGTGGCCTCCGGGGCCAGCACGGACTGACCGGCCGCGACGATTCTGATGCCATCGCGGATCCGCTCGCCGGGCGCGTCTTTGAGCAGGAACCCGCTGGCCCCGGCCTGCAGTCCCGCGTAGACGTAGCTGTCGAGGTCGAAGGTCGTCAGGATCAGCACCCGGGTGGCTTCGCCCTGGTTGAGCTCGACGATGCGGCGGGTCGCCTCGATTCCGTCCATTCCGGGCAGCCGGATGTCCATCAGCACCACGTCAGGCCGGTGCTCGGCCACGGCGGCCACCGCGGCTGCACCCTCGCCCACGGCGCCCACCACGGTCAGGTCGTCGGCGGCGCCGACCAGGCGTACCAGCGCCTCCCGGAGGAGCTGCTCGTCGTCGCAGATCAGGACCCGGATGCCAGTCATGATGTGCTCCGCAGCGGCAGCGCGACACAGATTTCGAACGTGGCGCGGCCGCTGGTCACCTTCACCGAGCCGCCGAGCAACTCGACGCGTTCCCGCATGCCGATGAGCCCCACGCCGGCCGCGTTCCCGGCGGTTTCCGCTTCGCCGCGCACCGGGTTGGTCACGCGTATGGTCAGGCGGGCCGGTTCGTAGGTCAGCAGCACATGCGCGTCGACGGGGCCGGCGTGCTTGGCGATGTTGGTCAGCGCCTCTTGCACGACGCGATAAGCCGCCAGCTCGATGCTGGCGTCCACCTGCCGTACGGCTCCCCGGCGCTCCAACAGCGCCCGCGGCCCACCCGGGGGTAAGGCGGCGATCAGGTCGTCGAGCTGCCGCAGTTTCGGCGGCGGCGCCAGCGGATTGTGCCCGGGCGGCGCCTCTCGCAGAACGCCGAGCAGCCGCCGCAACTCGGCCAGCGACTCCCGGCCGGTGTGGGCCACGCGGCGCAGCGTCTCCTCCATGCTGTCCCGGGTGTCGGCACCCGCCTCGGCGTCGAGGACCATCGTGGTCACCGAGTGATTGAGAATGTCGTGCAGCTCCCTGGCCAGCAGCGCCCGCTCGCGTTCGGCTGCCCGTCGTTCGAGATCCGTCCGCTCGGCTTCGAGCCGCCGCGAGCGCTCCTGCAGCTCACGGATGCGATCGCGCTGCCGTGCGTCCAACCGCCCCACCGCCCAGAACCCGACGAACAGCAGCGCGAGCGCCGAGTAGACCGCCAGCACCCGCATCGGGTCGCCGATGGTCAGCAGCGTCAGCGGCAAGCCGGCGAGCAGCAGCACCAGCACCGAGACGACACCGATCACGCGCCGGTCCCCCCGGCCCCACGCCCCCAGACGGGAGGCGGCGACCAGGGGAGCCACCAGGATCGGCATGGTCATCAAGGCCAGCGCCAGTTCGAACGCGACGACGATGCCCAGCGCGCTAAGCGGATAGCGGCGCGATCCCATCAGCGCGAGGGATTGCCCGCAGGCCAGGGCGAGCACCACGACATCCTCGCCCCGGCCGATCAGCCAGCAGACCAGCAGCGGAAGGACGGCCAGCACACCATCGCTCATCCACTCCAGGTGGGTCTGGCGCTGCGCCGCAGCCGCCAGGTGCGGCGCCAGCCCATGGTCACCAGCAGCGCCACCGGCGCCCAGGGCGTCAGTGCGACCGTCCAGCTCAGAGCGAGTGGCGGCCCCGGCTGCTCGATCGCCGGGATCGGCAGCACTCCCGTCGAGGTCCCGCCCGGTCCTTCGACGGCGAACTCGAACCGCCATGTGCCCTCCTCCGGCAGTGAGACGACGTCCAGCCCCCACACCTGGCGTGCCCTCGGGTGCCGCGGCAGCACGATGTTGTCGCCGCGCCGCTGCAGGACGATGCCTTTGAGCCCCCGGCGGTTACCGGACGGTGAGACGGTCGTGACCAAGCCGGTGCGCCCGTCGATGCCGCCGGTGGGCTCGAAGGTGAAGTCGAGCGACTGCAGCGCGTGGATCGGCCATTCAGTGAACGATACGGTGATTGCGGACTGATCGCTCATGCGCACGGTCTCGCTGTGGACGATCTCGCCCGGCAGGGGCGCCGCCACGGCAGGGCCCGTGCCGGTGAGCACCACCGCTCCTGCCGCGAGCACCGCGGTGATGACGCGTCTCATGCGGGCACCGCCTCAGGCGTGCGCAGCCCGAAGTGGCGTAGCAGGGACGCGCAGTGCCAGCCCAGCCAGCCCATGCCCGCCCCGAGCGCGGCGACCGTCACCAGCGTGGCGGGCAGGTTCATCTCCATGCCCACGGCGCCGTAGAAGAGCGCGGTGTTGACGCCGGCCAGCGCGCCGATCGCCGGCGTGATCCATCGTGGGCTCATGTCGCGTCGTACCGCCCACGCCACCACCGCTGCGGACAGCAGCGCGATCAGCGGGAACGTGACGGGAACGCCGACCAGCACCTGTGGCAGTCCGGAGGTGTAATCGCGCATCGGCTGGCCGATCGCCCCGGCGTACCAGCGCGTGGCGGCCGGGACGGACAACGCGAGCCCGCCCTGCACGATCACGAACGCCAGCCCGGCCGCGGCCGGCCAGTGCCAGCGCCGGGTTAGCCCGACGATGAGGCTCAGCATGAGCGCGCCTGCCGCGCCCAGTCCGGGTACGCGCGGAGCCACGCCCGGCAGCCAGTCGAAGACCAGTTCCGACAGCATGCCGAACGCCGACGTCGAGCCGACAGCCGCCAGAGCGGTCGCCAGCGCGAGGCCCCATCTGTCGGACCTGGTACGCCGCAGCACGGCGAAGGCCATCACCATGGCGAAGATCTCCACCTGGATCGACAGGCCCAGCCCGAAGTGCGAGGGCGTCGTCCCGGCCGCGATGTCGAAGCCGTACAGGTCGTGCCACCACAGGTCGGCGCCCGCGTACAGCAGGTTGGCCGCCGCGCCGAGCCCGCCCACCAGGAACGGCCAGGGGGCGTGGAAGGTGCGGAACACCGTCACCGACGGGGTCTCGGTCGCCGGCCCTCGGGCCCAGGTCGACAGCAGCACCACGGACAGGCAGGACAGGCCGATGATGCCGGTCCCGGCGTACAGCAGCAGGTGAGGCGCGGTCCAGAAGTTGTCGGGCCCGACGTCGCCGTGCCACTGACCGTCCCAGATCATGCCGGCCAGCAGTGTGGCGTAGCCGAACATCAGGAACCAGGCTCCGGCCACCTCTCTGCGCGGCACCTCACGAGCCGGTGGATCCGTTAATGATTGTCCTGCCATGGGGGTATCTCCTTACGTTCCGACCAATGTGTTGACCTTGATGACCTCGGTACCCGCGGCTCCCTGCACGCGGATGTGGATCTCCCAGGCGCCGGGCATGGTGAACAGCTCGCCGCGCGCCACGTACCGTCCGATGCCGCTGTTCCGAGCGGGGATCTCCGGTGTCGTGTGGCCCATGTGCGGCATCACCCCGAACAGCGACACCTCCGCGGGGGAGGCCGGCTCGACCTCCACCGTCGCCTCCAGCGGGCCGGTGCTCGGCTCGAGGGTGACGACGACCGCGTAAAGGGCGCCCCTGCGCGGCAGCTCCATGAGGCCGGGCCCCTCGCCGCCGCGCAGGATCCAGACGATCCCGGCCGCGAGCAGCAGGACTGGAAGGGCGATGAACGCGATGCGCCGGGTCACGGCGTGCCCCCTACCTCAAGGGTGTGCGCAACCGTGACGATCTCGTAGTTCCTTGCGTACTGGATCCAGATCAGGTACCGGCCCGGCCGCGGGAAGCTGAAGGTGAACTCGAGCCCGGGCGCATAGACCGCGACGGATTCGTCCGGCACGCGCTGCGAACCGGTGGCCATCGAGCGGGCCTCGTGCACGTGGCCGAGGTAACCGCCGTCCTGGCTGCGCACCACGAGGTGCCCGGCCATGCCGAGCCACGGCTGTACGCCGGCCACGCCGGTGTCGAGCGTGACACGTACGGGCCGCTCGGCCACCGGCCGCGTCGGCTCGGTGACCGGGACTCCTCCCGAAACCGCGCCCGCGACGGCGGGAACGCCGTCCGCCGGCTGCTCCGGGCCGCCCACGGTGAACTCGCCGGTGACCAGCTGCCCGCCCGCATCGGCCCGCTCGAACTCGGCGTACACCCGGTGCCGCCCCGTCTCCTGCGCACGCAGCCGCACCTCGTAGGTGCCGGGCGCAGTGCGGATCGGATGCACGTGACGGAAGTACGAGCCGTCCTGGCTGGTCACCACGACGTGCGCCAACGCGGCATGGTGCGTCACCAGGTCGTCCACCCGGCGGCCCGTCGAGCCGTCGAACAACTCCACGCGCAAGCGGAACTCCGACCCCGGACCGGGTTTGCCCGGCAGGACCTCGATCACCGGTTGCGCGTTCGGCCGCCCCGGCATCACCTCCCGTGACACGGGCGGCGCCCCCTCGGGCACCGCCGGAGCGAACCACGGGGAGAGCACCCCGGCGGTGAACGCCACAACCGTCGCCACCACAGCCCCGCCCGCGAACCCCGCCGCGGCCGGCCGCCTGGACAGCCCCGCGCTCACCAAGGCGCCTACCAGCGCCACCGCCGTGCAGGCGAAGGCCGCGTGCACGACCACCTCCCACGGTGGCGGCTGCGGCACCAGCACGGCGAAAGGCAGCACCGACCGTTCGCCACCCGCACGAACTTCCAGCTCGTGCGGGCCCACCCGATCCACCGAGAGCACCACCCGGTGCATCCCGGGCCGGCCGGCCTCGACCCGAACCATGCCCGACGATGAACGACCACCCACGGCAGGCCTGATCACCAGATCGATCCGGCCACCCCGGCCGGGCGTGTGCGCGACCACGTCCACCTGCAGCGGAGCCGGCACCTGTACGCTCGCCCGCACCACGACGGTGATCTCCATCCCGGCGATCGTCTGGGCGAAGCGCACATCGGCCTCGCCGCTTTGGCCGTGCGCCCACGCGGGTTCCGCCCAAGCGCCGAAAAGCGCCAGTGCGAACAGGATCGTGATCAGAGGTTTGAACACACGCCACAGCGTAGGAAGCCACCTCCGCCGCGCACATCACGCGCGGGAACTGACCTGCCTAGTTCCTGGGAACTACCCGCGCCGTCAGGCGAGCGACTGTTTCGAGCCCTGCGCCGGATCGGCCGGTCAGTGGTCGCGCATCGCCAGGTCCACCGAGCGCCGGGTCGCTTCGGGGTCGTCGCCGTATCCGACGAACAGGCTCTGCGACATGTCCGCGAAGTGGAGCGGGAGGTGTTCGGCGGGCAGCAGTCCGGCGACGGCGAGGCTCACCATGCCGTGTCTCGTGATCCACAGTTGGACGGCCCACCCCAGCGACCTGATCGGCTCGACCTGGCGGAACCGCCCGGCCTCCACGCAGCGGCGGAGGGCGTCGACCAGTCGCTGGAAGGTGTCGTTCCCGGCGTCGGGCCCGTCGTGTCGTTCGAGGAACATCGCCCGGTAAAGATGCGGGTTGGCCAGTTTGTCGGCGAGGTAGGCGGCGCCACTGGCGGTGAGCTCGGCCACGGGGTCCGTCAGGTCGGGAGTGGCGTCGAGGTGTGCGACGAGCCGGGCAGGACTTCACCGGCGCTCCGATCGCCGTCGTGCACCTTCCGGCACGGGTGCCGCTGGGCTTCCACGGAAGCTGGATTCCCAGTACGGACCCGGCGTGACCGGACCCCGGGCTCAGCCGAAGGTGGCGTCCCCGTCCAGGGGGAAGATCGGGCGGCGCAGGTTCCGGTACGGCAGCCGCCGCAGATCCTGGTCCACGCCCCCAGGCGTGAGCGCCAGCATCCACCCCGCCGCCGCCTCGAACAGCTCCGGCTCCAGGTACCCGATCTTGACCGTGACCACGTCCACGCCGCCGACGTCCACCCCCAGCCGCCCGTAGGACGAAAGCAGCCGGTACTGCATCCGCCGCGAGGTCAGGAACACGCTCAGCCCACCGACCCGCACGCTCACCACGCGCCCGCCGTCGAGGTCGTCGGCCACGGCCTCCAGGGTGCCCTCCAGCAGCAGCGGGCCCGGCGCCCGGGTGTCGAGCCGGGCGCCGGCGCGGACGCTGACCGGCGAGCCGATCGGCAGGTGGCCGACGTGCGCCACCGCCTCGGGGTCGAACAGGGAGGCGTAGACGGCACGCACCGAGCCGTCGCGAATCTCGGGCCTGGCCAGCATCCGCTCCAGCGCGTACGTGACGTCGTCGGCCCCGCCCGCGCCCGGGTTGTCGCCGGAGTCGCTGATGAAGTACGGCCGAGGCGCGCCCTCCTTGAGCGCCACGTCCAGGCACTCGTCCATGGAGCCCGTGGGCGCGACGAAGGCGAAGCCGTCACGGGCGTCCCAGAACGCCTGCCCCAGCTCGCGAGCCGCCCGCTCGGTGGCGGCGGCGTCGGTGCCGGTGGCCACGACGGCCCCGGTGCAGCGGGGCTCGTCGGCCCAGGCGAAGCCGATCCAGATGGCCGCGTCGATCACGCCCGGCCTCGACTCGACCTCGGGGATGCGGGCGTACAGGCCGCGGGCCGGCTCGACGCGGGTGCTGGTCATCTCGCCGGGCAGCAGGATCGGTACGTGGACCAGCGTCTTGTGCGGCCGGCCACCCGCTCTGAGCGCGGTGACGAGGTTGCGGGCGGCGCGCTCGCGGGTCTCCCAGACGTCCACGTGGGGCGCGGTGCGGTAGCAGGTCAGCAGGTCGCAGCCGTCGAACAGGGTCTCGGAGACGTTGCCGTGCAGGTCCATCGCCGCCGACACCAGCGGCTCCGGGCCGATGACGGAGCGGATGGCGGTGATCAGGTCGCCTTCGGCGTCCTGGCGGCCCACGACGCTCATCGCGCCGTGGAAGTCCAGCAGCACGCCGTCGAACGGGCCGTCGGCCAGGCCCTCGACGATCTCGGCCCGCCAGGCGTCGTACGCGGCGGGCTCGACCGCTCCGCCCGGCAGGGCGCGGGCGTGGACCAGGGGCACCCACTCCACCTCGGCCGCCCAGGGGTCGCCGCGCCAGTCGTACCGGTCGAGCAGGGCCTGGCCGCGGGTGACCTCGAAGTCGGCGGTGTCGCTGAGGTGAGGTGAGAAGGTGCTGGACTCGATGTGGATGCCGCAGACGGCGATACGCAGGGACACTGCACAGGCTTTCTAGGAAGGGCGGATTTCGGCGGTCTCCCGGAGGAGGTGGCCCAGGCCGATCAGGGCCGCGTCGGGGCCGGCGACGCTCGCCTCGATGGACAACGACTGGGTCAGCGGGGGCAGGCAACGTTCGTAGAGCATGCCTTTGACGGCCGCCACGTAGACGTCCAGGCTCGACAGTACGCCGCCGAGGACGACCCGGTCGGGGTTGAGGAAGTTGACCAGGCCCGACACGGCCACGCCGAGCAGCCGGCCGGCCTGGCGGACGAGGGTCACGACGGCCGGGTCGGCGTTGTCGACGGCGTCGATGACGTCGCGGGTGCTGGCCACGGGCAGGCCGCGCCCGGCCAGTTCGCGCACCAGCGCGGCGCCGCTGGCGACCGTCTCCAGGCAGCCGCGGCTGCCGCAGGAGCATTCGCGCTCGCCGCTGTCGGCCACGCGCACGTGGGTGACGTCGCCGCTCAGGCCGCGCCCGCCGCGGTAGATCTGGTCGGAGCTGATCAGGCAGCCGCCGATGCCGGTGCCGGCCTTGATGTAGATCATGTCGCCGGCCTCCCCCCGGGTGACGTGCTCGCCGATCGCCGCCGCCTTGGCGTCGTTGTCGACGACCGCGGTGACCTCGAAGCGCCGGCGCAGGTCGTTCTGGACGTCGTACCCGCTCCAGCCCGGCATGCGGGCCGGGCCGATGAGCCGGCCGTGCGGGAAGTCCACCGGTCCCGGCAGGGCCATGCCGACGGCGAGCAGCCGGCGGCCGGGCGCGTGGGCGGTCCTGACGGCGTCGAAGGCCGTGGCGACCCTGTCGAAGATCGCCTTGGGCCCCGCCCCTATGTCGACGGCGAACTCCTCGGCCGCCAGCAGGGCCCCGGAGGGGGAGCAGAGGCCGACGCGGGCGTGGCGGCCCCCGAGCTCGGCCACCGCGAACACGCCTCCGTCCTGGCGCAGCCGCAGGATCCTCGGACGGCGGCCGCCGGTGGAGACGCCCACGCCCTCCTCAAGGATCGTGCCCTCCTCCAGCAGGCGGCGGACCACGCTGGAGACCGTCGAGGGAGCCACCTGGAGGGTCTCCACCAGATCCGCGCGCGAAGCGGCCTTGCCGCTGGCCAGCAGGCTCAGGGCCTGCTCACGCAGACTAGCGGGGTCCGACATGCCTCTCCTCCCAGACGAGCATCACGGATGCTCATCATCGAGCACGAAGACGATCATCGGAAGATGCCGCCGTCGCGGACTCTACCTCGAAATAAGTGTGCCGAACAAAGCTGATTTTTCGCATTGACTTACTACTTGTCCCTCTATACATTCTCCGAACTGAAGGACAGAAGGGCCCTTGAAGGGCACGTCCACGTCTCGACGAGGAGAACCATGGGGACGAGAACCCGCATCGTGTGCGGCGTGGTGGCCTTCGGGCTCGGATTGACCGCCTGCAGCGCGGGCGGCTCACAGCAAGGCGGCGGCACGCAGCAGGGCGGCGCGCAGGCCAAGGACACGGTGACCGTGGCCCTGCGCACGCCGAACTGGATCCTGCCGATCTCGGCCCCCGGCTTCACCCAGGGCGAGAACGACATCTTCGGTACCGCCCTGTACCGCAAGCTGTACAGCTACCAGCTCGACGGATCCAGCCCCGACAACATCAACCCGGAGCGCTCGCTCGCCGAGCCGCCCGAGGTGAGTGACGGCGGGAAGACGCTGACCATCACGCTCAAGGACAACACCTGGTCCGACGGCAAGCCGATCACCACGAAGGACATTCAGTTCTGGTGGGACCTGGTGACCACGAACAAGGACAAGTGGGCGTCGTACCGGCCGGGCGGCTTCCCCGACAACATCGACGCCTTCAAGGTCAAGGACGACAAGACCTTCTCCTTCACCACCAAGAAGGCGTACAACGCGGCCTGGTTCGTCGGCAACCAGCTCAACCGCATCGTGCCGCTGCCCCAGCACGCCTGGGACAAGGGCGGCGACGCCAAGAAGACCTTCGAGGAGCTGACCGCCGCCTCCAAGGACCCCAAGTCGTACGCGACGAACCCGCTGTGGAAGACCACCAGCGGCCCGTGGAAGCTGGAGAGCTACGTGCCCGGCGGCGAGGTGGTCCTGGCCAAGCAGGACGCCTACTCGGGCCCCGACAAGCCGAAGCTGAACAAGATCGTGCTGCGGCCGTTCACCGGCGACGACGCCGAGTTCAACGTGCTGCGCGCCGGGCAGATCGACTACGGCTACATCCCGCCCGCGAACCTGTCGCAGCAGTCCTACCTGGAGTCGAAGGGCTACAAGACCTCGCCCTGGTACGGATGGTCGATCACCTACCTGCAGCTCAACTTCAACAACCCCAAGACCGGGGTGCTGTTCAAGCAGCCGTACCTGCGCCAGGCGCTGCAGATGCTCATCGACCAGCCCACCATCAGCAAGGTCATCTGGTCCGGCATGGCCGCGCCGACCTGCGGTCCTGTGCCCGCCAAGCAGGGCTCGCCGGCCGGCCAGGGCTGCGCATACCCGTTCGACCCGGCCAAGGCCAAGCAGTTGCTGGAGAGCCACGGCTGGACGGTGACCCCCGACGGGCAGACCTCCTGCGCCGACCCCGCCCTGTGCGGTGAGGGCATCGCCAAGGGCACCCCGCTCAACTTCACCGTGACCAGCCAGTCGGGCTTCTCCGCGACCACCAAGATGTTCGCCGAGATCAAGTCGGCGATGGCCAAGGTCGGCGTGCAGCTCACCATCAAGGAGGTGCCCGACTCCGTCGCGGTCACCCCGGCCTGCAAGCCCGACGAGTCCAAGTGCGACTGGGACATGTCGTTCTTCGGCTCCCAGGGCAGCTGGTACTACCCGGCCTTCGCCTCCGGCGAGCGCCTGTTCCAGACCGACGCCCCCGTCAACCTCGGCAGCTACAGCAACCCCGAGGCCGACGAGCTCATCGAGAAGGCGCAGTTCTCCGCCGACGCCGGGGCCCTTCAGGAGTACAACGACTTCCTGGCCAAGGACCTGCCGGTCCTCTGGATGCCGAACCCCGTCTACCAGATCTCGTCGTACCGGTCCGAGTTGCAGGGCGTGGACCCGCAGGACCCGATGAACCTGATGTACTTCCAAGACTGGTCCTGGAAGAGCTGACCTTTGACCCGCTACCTCCTCGCCCGTCTGGGCCAGGCCCTGGTCATCGTGATCCTGGTGACGCTGATCACGTTCGTGATCCTGCACCTGCTGCCCGGAGGCGCGGCCAGGGCCATCCTGGGCAAGGAGGCGACGCTGCAGCAGATCGCCTCCTTCAACCACGAGATGGGGTACGACCGGCCGCTGTGGGAACAGTACGCGCTGTACCTGCGGCGGCTGGCCGGCGGCGACCTCGGCTACTCCTTCCAGCTCAACCAGTCGGTGGCCGAGGCCATCAGCCAGCGCCTGCCCAAGACCATGCTGCTGTCGCTCGGCTCGACGCTGATCGCGGTCGTGGTGGCCGTCCCGCTGGGTGTCGTCCAGGCCGTACGGCGTAACCGCTGGCCCGACTACACGATCAACGGGCTGTCGCTGCTGGCGTACGCCACGCCGATCTTCTTCATGGGTCTCATGATGATCATTCTGTTCTCCCAGGTGTGGCCGGTGCTGCCGCCCGAGGCCCCGCAGGGCTTCACGATGGCGGAGGTGCTGGCCGACCCCGCCGGGCTCGTGCTGCCCACGCTCACGCTGGCGATCCTCACCGTCGCGGTCTACTCCCGCTACATCCGCTCGTCCATGGTCGACAACCTGAACGAGAACTACGTCCGTACGGCCCGCAGCAAGGGCCTGTCGGAGAGCCGCGTCATCGTCGGGCACACCCTGCGCAACGGCCTGTTCCCCGTCATCACCCTGCTCGGCATGTACCTGCCCGCGCTGTTCAGCGGCGCCCTCGTCGTCGAGCGGCTGTTCAACTACCCGGGCATGGGGCTGCTGTTCTGGCAGGCGGCGCTCAAGCGGGACTATCCGATCCTGCTCGGCGTCACGCTGCTCATCTCGGTGGCGACCGTGGTGGGCGCGCTGGTCGCCGACGTGCTCTACGCCGCGGTCGATCCGCGCGTACGGCTGAAGGCGGCACGCTCATGACCACTCAGGAAGAGGCGGAGCCCGTACGCGGGATGTGGCGGCAGGGACTTGAGGTCTTCGCCGAGAACCGGCTCGCCCTGGCCGGCGTGGGCCTGTTCGTCCTGCTGGCCGGCTTCAGCTTCCTCGGGCCGCTGTTCTACCAGACCGACCAGGTGCACACCGACCTGACCAAGGTCTTCCTGGCCCCCGGCACGGACGGCCACCCGCTCGGCGCCGACGGCGTGGGCTACGACCAGCTCGGGCGGATGATGCTCGGCGGACAGACCTCCATTGTCGTCGGGCTGGCCGCCGGCCTGCTGGCCACGGTCGTGGGGACCGTCTGGGGCGCCATCGCCGGGTTCGCCGGCGGCTGGGTCGACGCCGTCATGATGCGGCTGGTCGACGCGATGATGTCGATCCCCGCGCTGTTCCTGTTCATGCTCATGGCCTCGATCGTCACGCCGACCGTGCCGATGCTCATCGTCATCATCGGCGCCTTCGCCTGGCTCGGCCCGGCCCGGCTGGTCCGCGGCGAGGCGCTCTCGCTGCGCACCCGCGAGTACGTGATGGCGATGCGCGGCATGGGCGGCACCGGCGGGCGCGCGGTGCGCAGGCACATCATTCCGAACGCCATCGGCACGGTGATCGTCAACGCGACGTTCCAGGTCGCCGACGCGATCCTGTACGTCGCCTACCTGTCGTTCCTCGGCCTGGGGGTGCCGCCGCCCGCGGCCAACTGGGGCGGCATGCTGTCCGACGGCCTGTCGGACACCTTCAGCGGCCACTGGTGGCTGCTGTACCCGCCGGGAATCGCCATCATCCTCATCGTCCTCGCCTTCAACTTCATCGGCGACGGGCTGCGGGATGTCTTCGAGGTCCGCCTCCGGCGGCGTTAGCAGGAGGAACCGTACATGGCCCCCAATGAGCCGCTGCTGCGGCTGCGTGACCTCAGCACCGACATCGCGCTGCGGCGTGGCGCCGTGCACGCGCTCGACCACGTCAACCTTGAGGTACGGCAGGGCGAGACGCTCGGCATCGTGGGCGAGTCGGGCAGCGGCAAGACCATGACCGTGCTGTCGATCATGGGCTTGCTGCCGACCGGCGGCCGCGTCGTCGGCGGGGAGATCCTCTTCGACGGCCGCGACCTGCGCGGCCTGGAGGCCCAGGAGCTGCGCCGGGTCCGCGGCGTCGAGATGGGCATGGTCTTCCAGGACCCGCTCACCTCGCTGAACCCCACCATGCGCATCGGCGCCCAGGTCGCCGAGCCGCTCCGCGTCCACCAGAGCGTCGGCAAGGCGGAGGCGCGCGAGCGGGCGATCGAGATCCTGCGCCGGGTCGGCATGCCCAGGCCCGACAAGATCGTCGACGACTACCCGCACCAGCTGTCCGGCGGCATGCGCCAGCGCGTGGTCATCGCCATGGCGCTCATCCGCTCGCCGCGGCTGCTCATCGCCGACGAGCCCACCACGGCCCTGGACGTGACCACCCAGCGCCAGATCCTCGAACTCATCGACGACCTGCGCGAAGAGTTCAAGATGGCGGTCATCCTGGTCACGCACGACCTCGGGGTGATCGCCGGCCGCGCCGACCGGGTCGCCGTCATGTACGCCGGCCGCGTCGTGGAGACCGCCACGACCGCCGAGCTGTTCCGCGCGCCGCGCCACCGCTACACCGAGGCGCTCATGCGCGCCCTGCCCGAGTCCGCGGGGAGCGGCCGGCTCTACAGCATCCCGGGCCTGCCGCCGGACCTGTCGCGGCCCCTGACCGGCTGCCGCTTCGCGCCCCGCTGCGGCTTCGCCACCGACGAATGCCGCACCACCGACGTCACTCTCACCGGGCACGGGCACGCGTTCGCCTGCCTGCACCCCGTCACCGACCGCGCCACGATCGCGCCGTCCACCGAGCGGGAACCGAGCCCGTCCGGCGCCTCCCAGCCGATCCTCACCGTGCGCGACCTGGTCAAGGAGTACGACGCCGGCGGCTCGGGCCTGCGCGGGGCCGCGGCCAGGGTGAGCGCCGTCGCGGGCGTCTCGTTCGAGGTCGAGGCGGGTGAGACGCTCGGCATCGTGGGCGAGTCCGGGTGCGGCAAGTCCACCGTCGGCCGTCTCGTCGCCGGACTCGAACCGCCCACCAGCGGTGAGATCGTCGTGGACGGCGCCGACGTCGCGACCCTCGACCGGGCCGCCCGCCACCGCATGCACCGGCAGGTGCAGCTCATGTTCCAGGACAGCTACGCGGCCATGAACCCGCGCATGCGCATCGACTCCATCCTCACCGAGCCGCTGGAGATCCAGCGGGTCGGCGACTCCGGCGCGCGCCGCGCCCGGGTGAGCGAGCTGCTCGACCAGGTGGGGCTGCCGCGGCGGTCGCTGGAGCGCTATCCGCACGAGTTCTCCGGCGGGCAGTTGCAGCGCATCGGGCTGGCCAGGTCGCTGGCGTTGCGGCCGCGGCTGATCGTGGCCGACGAGCCGGTCAGCGCCCTGGACGTGTCCGTCCAGGCGCAGGTGCTCAACCTCATGCGCGACCTGCAGCGCGACCTCGGCCTGTCGTACGTGTTCATCAGCCACGACCTGTCCGTGGTCGACTACATGGCCGACCGCATCGGGGTGATGTACCTCGGCAAGCTCGTCGAAGTGGGGCCCGCCCACCAGGTGGTCCGGGCCGCGCGGCACCCGTACACGCAGGCGCTGCTCGACGCCGTCCCCACGCCCGACCCCGGCCGGACGGCCGACGCGGGCTCGGCCATCCGGGGGGAGCTGCCGAGCGCGGTCAACCCGCCGACCGGGTGCCGGTTCCGTACGCGCTGCCCCCTGGCGCAGGACATCTGCGCCACCGAGCCGCCGCTGGCGGGCGGGACGCACCAGGTCGCCTGCCACTTCCCGCTCCGCCAGGAGGCGGCGGCAGCCGCCTCCTGACCAGGTGACTCACCAGCGCTCGGCCAGCCCGGCGTTGATCTCCGTGAGCAGCAGCGTGGCCGTGATGTGGCGGGCGCCCACCGGCTGCGCCAGCGTGGCCTGGGCGTGCCGTACGGCGTCGCCCACGGTCTCCAGCCTCAGCGCGACGGACTGCGGTGTGTGGATGGCGGTGCTCGCGTGGATCCGGCGGGTGGCCAGGTTCAGGTAGGTCGCCAGCAGTTCCGCGCGCAGGGCGCGCGGCTGCAGCAGCGGTATCCCGACCGCGTGGGCGAACTCCGCCTGCGTCAGCTCCCCGTCGGCGGGGGAGGTGTCGTAGCGCTGGTCGGTCGCCTGGACGCGGGCCAGCGCCTCGGGGGTGCGCAGCGACGGGAAGAGCGTCCAGACGGCGAGCGGCCTGGGGTCGCGTGTGGCGGCCGGGAGCGTGACGCGCGTCTGCGCCGTGGCCTGGGCCGGGGCGTAGGGGCAGTCTCCGCCGTCTCCGCCGTCTCCGCCGTCTCCGTCGTCGCCGTCGCCGAAGGAGAGCAAGACCGGCACGTTCACCGTCGTGCCCTCCTCCAGCAGCAGGCTGGGCCGGGCGGTGAAGGCGACGGCGCCGGACGCTCCCGGAGCGACCGCGCCCAGGTTCCAGCGCAGCGTGGTGGTGCCGTCCGGGTCGCGGGTGATGACGTCGGGCGGCGAGTCCTGCTCGGGGCCGTAGTAGAGGCCGGTGGGCAGAGTGGCGGTCAGCGTCGTGCCCGCGGAAGGTCCGCCTCCGGCGTTGCGGTAGCTGATCGCGTACGCGAAGGGATCGTCTCCCGTCACGTCGGCCTGCAGCGTCAGGACCGGGCGGCGGACCGTGGTGGACGCGGTGGCGGTGTTGTCGGCCAGCGTCCCGCTCTCGGCATAGCCCGCGGCGTTGACGCCCGCGACCGTCGCCGTGCCGGTCAGCACGGTCCCGTCAGGCGTGGCGCACGGGACGGTGTAGGTGAAGTTCTCGCCGGCCGAGCCGCCGGTGGGCAGGTCGGCGATAGAGCGGCTGGTACGCGTTCCGTCGGGGACGGTGTCGTCGATCGACACCCGGGTGGCCGTCGCCGGTCCCTTGTTGCCGACGGTGACCGTGTAGCCGAGGGTCTCGCCCGGGGTGGCCTGCTCCTTGTCGACGGTCTTGGCCACGGTCAGGTCGATGTGCGGGTTGAGCGCCTCGGCGGCTTCCTCGGTGATCTCCGTGCTGCCCTTGCCGAGCACGCCCTTGTGCGCGCCGTCGGGGAACATCGGGCTCTTGCGGAAGTCGAAGTTCAGGTGCTCCCAGTCGTTCCACGCGCGTAGCCGCTGGCCGGGGGAGGCGGGGCAGGACTCGGTGTCGCCCTTGAGCTCGATGCGGTTGACGTCGCCCGTCGCACCCTGCTCGTTCCTGCCGTCGCCGTTCCAGTCGACCGCGAGACCGCCGTCCGTGGTCTTCGGCTTGCCCCCCACGCCGTAGACGATCGTGCGGTTGCCGGCGCCGGGGACGGCGGCGCTCGTCTCGTCCAGACCCCCGTCCTCTTCGAGATGGGCGCGCTCGTGTTCCTGGTAGTCCAGCGGCCTGCCGGGGTTGTCGGCGCCGGCGAACTGGTGGGTGTAGTTCATCACGCTGAGGTAGTTCGGCTTGCAGTTGAAGCTGTCGACGCCACCGTGCTGCAGGCCCAGCGTGTGGCCGAGCTCATGCATGAAGGTCCCGGCCTCCACCGAGACCAGGCCCTCCCGATCGTTGATCTCCTTGCCGTCCCAGAGGCCCAGGGTGATCGCGAAGTCGTTGCCGCCGGGCAGCGCGATGCCGGCCAGGGTGGAGGCGTTCACCCTGTCTCGGGAGTCGTCGCCGACCTCGGCCTGCCCCGACTGGGTGCCTTCGCCGGCCAGCCCGTGCGCGGAGACGGCGTAACGGAAGACCAGCCGCTTGGCCCCGAGGATGTTCTCGCAGTTGCGTGAGATCCGGTCGAGCACGTCACCGAAGGCGCCGTCGCACGGGTAAGCCTCGGAGCCGGTCCTGATGTCGTCGAAGTCGTCCCAGGTCCCGGGAGCCTTGGCGTCGAACGAGATGCCCTCCGTCTCGGGGATCTGCTCGCTCTCGAGGACGTGCAGGGTGATGCCCCGCCAGGCGAACGCGTCGACGACCTGCCTGATCGCCGCGGCCGACAGCTCGCGCGGGCGCTTGCAGGACCTCGTCTCGCAGCGCATCCAGTCCAGCTCGACGAAGATGTCCTTGCGATCGGGGTCCGCGTTGTACGGCGCCGCGTTCAGCGCCAGGTCGACCGTGCCGTCACCGTCGTAGTCGATGCCGTCGCGCTCCCAGGAGTCCAGCAGCCCATCCTGATCGCCGTCCGGGGCCTGCCGGACGCGCAGCATCGTCGCGCAGGTCCCGATCGTCGTGTCGCCGGTCTGCGACGAGGTGATCTTCACCCGCAGCCCCGTCGTCTCGCCCGGTCCCTGGCCGTACGCCGGGGGCAGGTCGATCTCGGTCTGCACCAGCCCCGTCTCCTTGGCCAGGAGCTGGCGGTGGAAGACGGTGGATCGCCAGTAGTGGAAGTTCGCCTCCACCCTCGACTCGAACCATGCGCTCTCGTCGCTGCTGTTCAGGTACGTGATCCGGATCCGCGGTCCCTCTCCCTCTTTGACGACGGCGAGGGTGGGGTCCAGGAACGTACAGTCCGCGCCGGCCGATCCGGCGACGGCATGAGCGGCGTGTACGGCGTGGGCGGCGGGCACGCCGGATAAGCCGGCCGCGGCGATCAGAAGCAGGGCGAGGAGAGTGCGCATGACCGCGAGTGTCGGCCAGTCGGACCCGGATCGCCTGAGTAGCCCCTACTCAGATCCCACGACAGCACGGCTGGCAGACGTTCTGGTTCGAGCGGGGCGCCAAGCGTCGAATGCAGCGATTCGAGGACGAGAGCATCGCCCGCGCATCCTTCTTCGACCAGGTCACGCGACGAGCGTTCTGAGCTGGGCCATGAACGGCCGGGTCTGGCCGCCGCGGCGGTGCTCAGCTCTGCAGTGGCATGAGGTGGCCGGCGAACTCGTCGAGCCAGCGCTCGGCCGAGGGCACGGGCGCGGCGGGCCGTACGACGAACTTGGTGATCCCGGCCTCGACGAAGCGCTCGATCAGGTCGCGCGCGGCGGCCCAGCCGACTGGGACGATCTCGGCGGGGTCGGCGCCGGGGTTGCGCCTGGCGATGGCGTCGATCGCGCTGGCGGGGATCTCGGTCGCGGCCACCGCGAGGCTGGTGCCGTAGTGGTCGGCCTCGATCTCGCGGCCCGCCTCGACCGCGTGCGCCGCGATCGCCGTACGGCCGGCGGCGGCCTGGTCAGGGGTGAGGAAGCTGGCCAGCCAGCCGTCGGCGAGCCGCCCGGCCCGGCGCAGGGCGCGCTCCCCGCTGCCACCGACCCAGATGTCGAGCGGCTTGGCCGGCAGCGGGCCGACCCCGGCGTTCTCCACCGTGAAGAACTCGCCGTGGAAGGTCACCCGCTCCTGCCGCAGGAGCAGCCTGAGCAGTTCGAGCGACTCGTCGAACACCGCACCGCGCGGCCCGGGAACGGGGAACGCCTCCCGCTCGGCGGGCCTGGCCGGGGTCAGCCCGAACGCCGGCAGCACCCGCTTGGGGGCGAGCGCGGCCAGCGACGCGAGCTGCTTGGCCACCCGCACCGGGTGACGGCCCGGCAGAATCGCCACCCCCGTGCCGACCTTCAACCTGCGGGTGGCGGCCAGAGCGTAGGCCATGCCGACCATGGGCTCGACGGCCGGCCCGTGGACGATCTCCGACAGCCACAGGGAGTCGATCCCGAGCGCCTCGGCCCGCTCGGCGAGCCCGGCGAGGTGGACGGGGGTGTCTCCAGGGGGCGGCGCTATCCCGATACGTACCTTCATCCGCCCATTATCGGTTGCCCCGGGGTTCACTGCTTGTGTGAGGCGGCCGGTGCGCCGGATGAGGACCCCCAGGTCAGCGGGTGGGCAGTGTCCATGTGCCGCCGTCGCAGGCGGGTGGGCCGAAGGTGAAACGGCGTCCGCCGGCCGTGTCGGCCACGAGCACGTCCTCGGCTCCCATGCGGAGGCAACCGCCTGACACGACCGGGATCCGGGCCGACTCTCCGGCGGGAACCTGCCGGCCGTGGCTCACGTCGCCGAGCCATTTCACCGTCACGGTTTCGCCGGTGCGGTTCTGGAGCTCCACCCATCGGCTGACGGGTGGCTGGCAGGCGGGGAGGACGAGGATCGACACCGCGACTGCCGCCGACCTGGTGATCTTTTTCACGGTCCTCCAGGAGAGGGTGTTGCAATTTGTACAGCCCCGGCAGGGCCGTCGTGGGGCCTGCCGGGGCTGCGGGTTCGGTGGGTTCGGTGGGTTACTGGTTGCGGGCCAGGAAGTCCCGGGCGGCTCGCAGGTAGTCGGTCAGCTTGACGTGGTCGTCGCTCACCGCGGCCCGGTCGGCGAGGATGGGCTTGTAGTAGTTCTCGACCAGTTTCTCCAGGCCGTGTCTCTCGTTCAGGTCGTCCGTCCGGTAGAGCACCACCTGGCGCAGGTCGGGGAAGGCACGTCCGTGCTTGCCGAGCCGGTCGCGCAGGTCGGTGGCCATGCCGGTTCTGACCACCTGTCCGTTCGGGGCCACCAGGGCGTAGACGCCGCCCTTGGCGTTGGGGTCGCCGACGGTGCGCCACTCTCCTGGGGGGATTCTGTCGGGCAGGTTGAGGCAGTTGACGTTGTGGACGAGGACAGGGGTGGCGTCCGCCAGCACGTAGTAGGTGTGCAGGCCGTCGACGGTCAGGTTGTGCACGCGCCGCGGCGCGCTCCACTCGCTGACCGCGTCCACCTCGACGTAGTCGCCGGCCGAGGTGCGCAGCCACATGCCGGGCTGGAGCAGGTCGGCGTCGACCCAGCGGCCCAGGCTGGAGGCCCAGAAGGGGTGACCATCGGTCGCGGTGACATCGGCGGTCTTGTCGCCCTGGTCGCCGTCCACGTCGACGGTGACCTTCACCAGGCTCTTCTCGCCGTCGCCGGTGATGACGCCGGTGACGAGCCTGGGTTCGGTACGCCCGGTCTCCGGGTCGGTGGCCAGGACGCTGTCGCCGACGACGACCTCTTCGATCGGCTTGGCGGTGCCGTCGGCCATCAGCACCCGGGTGCCGGGGACGAAGCTGTTGAGGGTGCAGCCGCCGGGGGTGTCGGTTCTGCGGAATCTCTGGGCGACGTCGCCCGCCCGGTCGGACACCCAGTCGGCGGCTCGCCGGCCGACGCCGGTGTTGCCGACGAACTCGGCGGCGCGTTCGACCACCCTGAGCTTGCCGAGTGCGGCCTCCGCGCCCGCTTCCGCCACCGCCAGGCCGGCTTCCGCGGCGCCCTCCTGCCAGGTCTTGCGGCCCTCGGCGACGTCGCTGACCGTACTGGCCACCGCTCTGGCGCCCTGGTAGGCGCTGTACGCGGTCATGCCCCACATGACGCCCTTGCCGACCAGGATGGCCGCGGGGACGAGGAAGACCAGGTTGCCGTCGGGGTCGGAGTTCTGGACCGGGTTGTTGTAGCCGTAGCCGTACAGGTTGAGGTTGCCCGGGTTGTAGACCCCGTCGTTGCCCTCGCCGTCGAGGTAGTCGTCGATGATCGGATCAGGGGACTTCCACAGGCCCATGCGGGGGTCGTAGTAGCGCGACCCGTGGTAGTAGTAGCCGGTTTCGGGATCGAGCTCCTTGCCGGTGAACTGGTACGGGTTGAACTGGCCCGGGCTCTCCTCGACCCAGGTCTCGCCGCCGGGGAAGTAGTTGAGGTGCTCGGCGAGGCGGCCGTTGCCGTCGGTGCCGAAGGTGGTGGAGCCGATCTGGTCGCCGTGGTAGAAGAACTGGTCCTTCTCGAAGACGGACGGCGGTTTGGTGGTCTTCGTGGCGATCCGGGTGGTGCCGACGAAGACGTGCTTGAACTCGGTCTGGTTGCGGGCGGTGTAGTTCTGGTTCGGGTACAGCGTGATCTGTGAGCTGTCCTTGACCACCCGCCGGCCCTGGTCGTCGTAGGTGAAGCGGACGGTGGGCGGCTTGCGGTGGTCGTCGCAGGCCGACGGGTCCTGCGGCTGGGTGTCGTTCTTGGTCGTGTCGTGCACGCAGGCCAGCCGGTTGTCCTCGTCCCAGATGAGCTGGCGGCGGGGCCGGCCGTGCTGGTCGGACTCCTGGTTGACGAGGTTGCCGTTGGCGTCGTACTTCATCTCGTCCGGGCCGACCTCGGTCGGCGCGTGCGGGCGGGAGCCGAAGCTGTAGACGTGGGAGTAGGTGGTGTTCTGCTGCACCTGCTCGCTGCCGTTGCTGGCGACGATGGCGTGCCGCTGCTGCTTGCCGACGATGTTGTGCACGGTGTCGTACGTCAGCCGGAACGCGTAGGTGTCGGTGCGGTGGATGTCCGGCGTGTACTGGCCGGTGGCCTGGGTCAGCCGGTAGAGGTTGTCGTAGACGTAGGTCTGGGTGGACGGTCCGCCGAGCTTGGGCGTGGTGGAGCCGTCGGGGATGTCGGTGTCGTTCTGCAGCCGGGTGATGTTGCCGACGTCGTCGTAGCTGTAGCGGTAGCGCTGGAACTCGTACCCGCTGGGCAGGGTCGAGCTGAGCAGCGCGAGGCTGCGGTCGGCGGCGTCGTAGCTGAACGTGGTCGTGGTGCCGTTGCCCATCGTGATCTTGCTGCGTTGCTCGAACTTGTCGTACAGCAGGTCACGCAGGTACGGGTAGGTGTGCGCGCCCTTGACGCCGGTGGCCGAGATCACCTGGCCGCCGGAGTCGTACCCGTAGGTCAGCACCTCCCCGTCGGGATAGGTGAGCTGGAGCACCCGGCCGAAGCTGTCGTACCGGTAGCCCGTGGTGAAGGTCTTGTCGTGGTGGCCGGAGCCGGGCAGGACCTTGGTCTCGGAGACGATCTCGCCGAGCGGCCCGTACTGGCGGGTGGTCACGCCGCCGGCGTCCTCGATCTTGGTCAGCCTGCCCGCGCCGTTGTGGGCGGCACCGGGGGCGCCGTAGGTGTAGCGGACGTCGTTGTCGTGGAAGATCGGGTAGTCGATCTTCACCAGCCGGTTGAAGTCGTACTCGTAGGTGATCTTCTTGTCCCGGTCGTCCAGCTTCGCGGTGACCTTGCTGATCACGTTGCCGGCCAGGTCGTAGCCGGTGCTGGTACGCCCTGAGTCCGGGCTGGTCACGGTCGTGCGCCGGCCGAAGTCGTCGTAGGCCGAGGTGGTGTGGTTGTTCTGGTCGTCGGTGACCTTGGTGAGCTGGCTCAGCGGGTCGTAGACGTAGCTGGTCCACAGCGGCGGGCCGCCGTTGACCGGGTTCGGCTCCCGCACCGAGGTCAGCTGTTTCCGCACGTCGGTGTAGGTGACCTTGGTGTTGCCCTCGGCGTCGGTCACCGCGGTGGAGAACTGCCGGGTGCCGGAGCGGTCGTCGCCGAAGCCGTAGGCCGTGGAGCTGCCGGTGCCGTCGGGCAGCACGGTGCGCACCGTCCGGTCCAGCACGTCGAACTCGTTCGTGGTCGGGTACACCCGGTCGAAGGTGGTGTTGAGCCTGGTGTTGGCCGCGCCCTTGGCCTCGTTGACCGGGTAGTACTGCTCGGCCGCGCGGCCGAACTCGTCGTAGACGGCCCGGCCTGAGACGGTCATGCCGTCGGTGCCGTTGATCCGGGCGTCCTTCTTGGTCTGCACGACCCGGTTCAGGCCGTCGGTGAAGGTGACGGTGTCGATGGTGTCGGGTTTGACCGTTCCGTCCGCTGCCCTGTCCAGGTGGCGGGTGACCGCGTACGGGACGGTCGCCTCAGGGTGGTACTCGACGGCGATGGTCGGCCGGCCGGCCCCGTGGTCGTGCGGCCCGGTCACGGTGGCGACGCGGCCGGCGTCGTCATAGGTGTGGACCGTCCGCTGGTCGTTGATGTCGACCGTGGTCTCGGGCCGGCCGAACTTCAGGTTGTAGCCGGCGGTGGAGGTGTAGCCGTGGCTGTCCTGGATGGAGGTGACGTAGGTGCCGGTCACCTCGTCGTAGGCGTAGGTCAGCTTGAAGCGCTGCCCCTTGTGGTTGGCCGGCCCGGTCAGGGTGGCCAGCGTGCCGCCGGGGTTGTACGTCGCGTCGGTGACCGCGATCTTGTCGTCGCCCAGCTTGGCCCGGTGCCGGGTCATGTTGCCGGTGGCGCAGTCGATGTCGGCGTCGGTGCGCCGCATGACCTTGCCGCCGCCGCGCACCTCGGACCTGTCGGCCGCGTCGAGGATGTGGGTGGCGGCGCAGTCCGCGAAGCCGACCGTGGTGACCACGTCGTCGGCGCCGCCGCTCTCGCCGTGGTCGGTCGTCTTGACGATGTTGCCGTGCTTGTCGTAGACCAGCTCGACCCGGGTCTGCTTGCCCGGCTGGGCCTGGCCCTCGTACCAGCGCTCGTCGGTCCTGACCAGCATCGGGAAGATCGCCGCGGTGGTGCTGGCGGGGTCGCCGGCCGCGCCGGTGGCGACGTCGCGCAGCTCGTACGTCCGCACTTCCTCGGTGAACGGCTTGCCCGCGCCGTCCGCGGTGAGCGTACGCGTGCCCAGGCCGCGGGTGTAGTGGCTGCTGGTGTCGTACGAGGCGGTGATGGTCCGGTACACGGCCCCGTCGCGGTCCCGGCCCTGGGTCGTCACCGTGGCGTAGCCGCGGAACTCCCGCTCCAGCCGGTCGTACACGCCGCCCGCGTAACCGATGGTGGCGTGCTGGACGTCCTCGCCGTCCCCGGCCAGGCCGTCGTGGGTCTTGACCGAGCTGAGCACGAAGCGGGAGCTGGGCAGGTCGTAGGTGTTGCCGTCCCGCGCGTAGTCCAGATCGATCGTCGCGCCCAGCGGGCGTTTGACCGTCCTGAGCAGGTTGGTGCGGCCGGTCTGGTTGGCCGCCACCGTCAGCTGGTCGTCTGCGCCGGAGGAGAGGTGGTCGGCGAAGCCGTCGCCGTTGATGTCCCGCAATTGCTGCGCGGCACGCGAAGCGCCGGTCGAGGTGTCGGCGCCGGGGTTGATGATGATGAACCCGCCGATGCCGAACGCGATCGGGATCGAGATGGTGAAGTACGCCCCCGCGCCCAGCCTGGCGTTGACGTCGCCGCTCACCCCGGACAGGCTGCCGCCGAAGGGGACAGAGGCGGCGAACCCGCTGCCGGTGTTGATCGCCACCCGGATCGGGGAGCCGGCGAACACCCGGTCGGCCAGGCCGTCGCCGTTGACGTCCGCGAGCGTGGCCGAGGTGGTGCTGTCGCCCTGGTTCAGCGACGCGCCCCCGGCGAAGCCGTAGAAGTCGGTGTTGAAGCCGATGTTCACGCCGGCGTTGTCGCTGCTGCCGTCGTTCAGCGGCCCGCCCGGCCACGGCTCAGGCGCGGCGAACCGGTAGCCGAGGTTGAGCGCCGCGCGCCCGTCCTCGAACACCCGGTCGGGCAGCCCGTCGCCGTTGATGTCCAGCAGGTCGCTCTCGGCGTCTGAGGTGCCCGTCCCCAGGCTGCCGCCGATGCCGAGGGGCGGCATGTCGTTGCCGGACGACGAGGTGTTGGCCGTCGCCGTCCCGCTCGGCGCGGCGTCGCCGCGGCCGGTGGTGATGGTCCTGGCCGCGCTGCCCGCGCTGGCGTTGCCCGAGCGGTTGTCCGAGGAACGCACCGTGCCGCCCGGCGTGTCACCGCGCGTGCGGCCGAGCACTCCTGACGGGTCGGTGTACTGGATGCCGCCCGCGCCGACCACGTCGGGGAAGCCGTCGCCGTTCATGTCGAAGTAGTCCAGCTCGCCGCTGGAGGTGCCGGTGGCCACGCTGCCGCCGACACTGCCGACCCCGCCGCCGACGCTGCCGGTCACCGAGATCTGCTGGGAGCGGGACATGCGCGGCACCGCGCGTACGCCGGACACGTCGGCGGCCGTGGGCAGCCCGATCGACTGCCCGCCCAGCCGGGAACTGGTCACCGTGGCGCCGGAGACCGTCAGGTCCGCTCCCGAGGCCCAGCCGTCGCGGTCCGGCTCGGCCACGAACAGGATCGCGTTCGGCGGGGTGACGCGCGGGTCCTGCTCGAACTCAGGCCGGTCGCGGTCCACGTCCACGTCCTGGGGCAGCTCTGACTGCAGGTCCTCCATGCTGTCCAGGTCGCTCTGCCTGATCGGCCGGGTGGCGCGGTCGCCGTTGCCGTTGTAGCCGACATAGGCCCAGCCGCGGTACGGCCGCCCGTACACGCCCTCGGGCGCCGGGCTGTGCACGGTCGCGGCCTCCTCGACGCCGCCGACCAGCACGGAAGCCCCGCTCAGCAGCCCCGCGGGCGCGGTGAACTCGAAGAACAGCCTGTCGTCCGCCGTGGTCTCGACCTGCAGCGGAACCGGCTCGGCGCCCAGGGTGACGCTCTGCTTGGCCAGCAGCGCGCCCTGCTTCTTGACCGAGAAGATCACCTGGCCGGTGGCGCCGTCGGCGGCGACCGGCTGCGGCGTGACGGTGAGCGTCCCGCCGGGCGCCGTGTACGGCTGCGGCGGGGCGGTGGCGCTGGAGACGGTGTAGGTGTCGATGTCGTACGGCGCGGCGAACTCCTGCCCGAACTCGTCCGGCACGGGCGAGGTCTCGGTGTAGGCCGCCGTGGGCGTCCACTTCAGCGCGGTCACATCGATCGGCGTGTCCGTCTTGATCCGCCACGTCAGCGCCTGGCCCTTGGTGACCGGCACCGTCGCGGTCACCGGCACCTCGCCGGCGAAGGCGGCCGGGACCTGCTGCTGGAAGACCGGCGTACCGGCGCGGGTGATCAGGATCGTGAGGTCGTCGGTGGTGGCGGCGCTCTTGGTCAGCGCCCCGCCCAGCGTCAGGGTGCCGTCCCTGGGGACCGTCACGGTGGCGGCGCGCCCGGCGAGCGTGAAGTCGTCGGCCGCGGTGTAGGAGGTCAGCGGCAGGCCGTTGGCGTCGGACGTCTCAGGCAGGCCGGTGTAGGTGATCGCCGGGTTCCAGGTGACCCGGTCGGCGGCGCCGTCGTGCACCGAGCCGACCCGGAAGTACAGGTGCTGGCCCTTGCTCACCTGGACGGCGTCCACCCCCTGCGGGGTGTGCTCGTCACGGTCGCCGGCCTCGATCCTGGCCGACCACAGCTCGTCGTTCTCGTGCTGCACGGCCACCCGCACCCCGTCGGGATCGGCGAACGCCGGCAGCTCACCTTCGGGCGCGTTGAGCTTGACCGTGCCGGTCACCGCGACCGTGCCGTCGAACGGCGCGGTCCACCGGCGCAGGGTGTCGACCAGCGGGAACGACTGTTCACGCCGCTCCCGGTCTTCGGAGTAGTCGGGCAGCAGGCCGTCGGCGTCGGCCTCGCTGCCGCCGATCGGCACCGGCGTGTCGGCCGCCGCCCCGAACACCGGCACCCCGTCGGCGCCGATCCGGCCGAACAGCACGCTCTCCCCGTTGACCAGGTCGGTGATGCCGTCGGCGTTGACGTCGCTGAAGTAGCGGTTCGTGGTGCTGATCGTGTCGACGTAGTCGAGCTGCACCGCGCCGCCGCCCGGGTAGGCCTCGACGCCGACCGTACGGGAACTGGAGTCCTGGTCGAACAGGCCCGGCAGGTTGCGCAGCGGCGTGGTCTGCTCGGCGAAGCGGGGCTCGCCGCCGGGGCGCGACAGGTTCTTGCGGAAGACGTGACCGCCGCCGGCCGCGAAGACCTTGTCCGGCAGGCTGTCGCCGTCCACGTCCATCAGCGCCAGCAGGCCCTTGTCGGAGCTGCGGCTGAAGCCGGCCTTCACCCCGACCGAGTTCGACTTGCTCGGCAGCGGGCCCCAGCCGGTGTAGAGGTGGCCGCCCGCGCCGGTGGAGGTGTTGCCGTTCAGCGCGCCGGCCTCGCCCGCGCCGGGGCGGATCCCGTTGACCAGGCCGTTGGACAGGCCGTCGTCGGGTGAGGTCCATTCCACCCGCTGGAACGCGGTGTAGGCGCCGGAGGCGTCGCGGATGTCGTCGAAATAGCCCAGCTCATGGGTGTTGAACAGCTTTCCGGCGGCGTCGTACTGCTGGATCTTGGACAGCAGCGACTTGCCGAACGCGCCCTGGGCGTAGCCGAAGTCGTAGCGGCGGACCAGGTCGTCGCCCAGCCGCACCTCGACCCGGCGCAGCAGATCCGCCGTCACCTGCTTGAACCCGCCCAGCGCGCTGATCGACACGTCCGGCCGGCGCGGCTCGCCGAGCTCCCTGTCGCGCAGGAACGTCACCGAGTACGGGCCGTCGGCGTCGCCGAGCCCGGTGTAGGTGATCTTCTTCGGGTAGAGCGCGCGTCCTTCGACCGTGCCGCCGGCCACCCCGGCGTCCTCGACGGTCGTGTACTGGTAGCGCATGGTGTTGCCGTTGGGGTCACGCACCTCGCGCAGCGCCCAGGAGAAGATGTTGCCCGAGTCGTCGGCCAGCACCGCCCCTTCGCCGCCGTACAGCCAGCGGGAGCCGGACCTGTCGGTGACCTCCCAGCTGTAGTTCCCGGGCGAGTCGCCCTTGCGCAGGATGTGCGAGAACCGGCCCTCGGTCCGCTGGTGGAACACCTTGTCGGCGGTACGCGGCCGCGCCGCTCCCCGGTGCGCCACCGGGGTCAGCTGATCTCCGGCGAACGTGTACGTCTCGGTCTCGTCCTCGGCGCTGTAACGGGGCACGCCCCAGCGCGTGTCGATCGAGATCGACGGCATCGCCAGGTCCCAGCCCACGCCCATCCAGCCGTTGCCCGCCCCCGACGCGTACTCCACCGACAGCTGCGGCTGCATCTTCTCCCGGCCCGCGGGCACCTCGATCGGGTACGACAGCCGGGCCTCGCCCTGGTTGTCGGCCGTCGGCGCGGCGATCTGGTTCACTCCGGCCGACGGGTCGCCGGCCTCGATGCCCTTGATCTTCGTCGGGTCGAAGGAGACCTGCTCAGGGCCTTCGGGGGCGTTCACCGTGGCGTTGACCATGTCGGTGAAGTGGTCGGTCTTGGAGACGATCAGTCGCTGCTCGGTGTCGATCGCCACCCGCACGAGGGGCCGCCAGCAGGTGCCCTGCTCGTCGAAGAAGAAGGTCCGCACGTCCTGCGGAGTGAGCCCGGCCGCCGTCAGCTTCGCCTCGTCGTACGGCAGGCTGATCGTGATGTCCTGCTCGAACTCGAACGGCGTCGGCGTGAACCGGTAGCCGGCCCGCGGCGCCTCGGTGACGTTGTCCATCCCGGCACCGAGCACCGGCAGTTCCTCCGGGGTGAGCGGCGTGATGCCGATCTCGGCCGGCTCGTCCAGCGCCGCGCTGCCGATGTCCAGCCGGGCCTCGTCATGGGTGATCGTCTTGGCGCTCTCGCCGTCGGCGACGGTCGTGAAGGGCTTCCCCACGGCCGCCTGAGGGCCGGCGGAGGGGATCGAGGGCTGCTTCTGGAGACCTTGCGCCGGAGCCGGCGCGCCGGGGATGCATTCAGGGGCGACGGTCTCCGCGGCCGCGGGCTGGGGAGGCATCGACGCCAGCCCGGGTACCAACACGGCTAACCCTGTGATCACGCATAAGGCGCGTGAACGCATACTGATCACAATCACCACTCCAAGCTCGGGACATTGGGCTGGGGGAGAGGGGAGAGGAACGAGGGAATGCAGGTGCTGTGCATAAAGGCGGCATAAGGTGATCGGTGCCGCGCCCCATCGATAACACCCATGCTCACTCGCTGTCCAGCCACCAGTTTCGTCACGCTCCGTCACGTAGTGCGATCGGGAGGCCCGTCATCTGCTGGATCGCCGACGCGACTCGCGTCACACCGCACAAATTGGCCACACCTGGCCAAATCCCCGTGTGCGGCTGCGCTTCGGGACCGTGACAATCCGTACACGGCGGCTCGGGTGAGCACCAGGGGTGGAGACCCCAGCGCCGGTCGGAACTTTTGACTCTTTTCGATGCTAGTTATTGACATTTCGCCGAAAAAGGCGCGTACTTCGATCGAAGATCGGTCTAACTACCCCCGCAACCTCACCAATCCCGACGCGACCGGTTCAGGCCAAAACCGACGTCGCGCGCGAGCGCGTTCTCCCGAGCACCCGCAAGTCACCCTCACGCAAGCGTCACCGATTGGGGAACCATGACCGAGGTAGGCAGAGGCCTGGCGAAAAGCCTGCTCTCCCGGCGTGCCTTCACCACCTCCGCTGCGGCTGCCGCGCTGGCACCATTGGTCACAGCGAATCCGGCAGCGACGATCCAGACCGGCACGACCGGCGCGACCATGGGCGCGGTCCGCCGCATCACCCTGTATGCCGAGCGGCTGGCGGACGGCCAGCTCGGCTACGGCCTCGAGCCCGGAAAGGCGACGATCCCCGGACCGCTCATCGAGATGATCGAGGGCGACACCCTGGAGATCGAGATGGTCAACAACCTGGACGTGGCGGCGAGCCTGCACGTCCACGGGGTCGACTACGACGTGGCCAGCGACGGTACGCGCCTGAACGACGGCGTGGTCGAGCCCGGCGGCCGGCGCACCTACATCTGGCGCACCCACGCGCAGGGCCGGCGTGGCGGCGGCGCCGGCATCGAGCCCGGCAGCGCGGGCTACTGGCACTACCACGACCACGTGGTGGGCACCCCGCACGGCACGATCGGCATCCGGCAGGGCCTCTACGGCCCGCTGGTGGTCCGCCGGAAGAAGGACGTCAAGCCGGACAAGACGTTCACCGTCGTCTTCAACGACATGATGATCAACAACCGCCCCGCGCACCAGGCGCCGGAGTTCGTGGCCAAGGTGGGCGAGCGGGTGGAGTGGATCGTGATCACTCACGGCGAGTTCTACCACACGTTCCACATCCACGGGCATCGCTGGGCCGACAACCGCACCGGCCTGCTGGAGAGCCTGGAGGACCCGAGCCGGATCATCGACACCAAGATCACCGGGCCGGCCGAGTCGTTCGGCTTCCAGGTGATCGCGGGCGAGCGGGTCGGCCCGGGGGCGTGGATGTACCACTGCCACGTCCAGAGCCACTCCGACATGGGGATGGCCGGCATCTTCAAGGTGACCGACGAGAACGGGAACGTGCCAGGTCAGCCTGGTGGCGGTCACGAGGGCCACTGACGGTCGCACGCGACCGGTCCGGCCATGAGCGCCTCATGCCGTCATGCCCCACGCAGACCTCGAAACCCCGGACCGCGGATGTCCCCGAACGCGTCCGCAGCAGGTCCTGAGCCACTCTCGATCCCGAGGAGCAACGATGGGTCGAACAGACCGTTTACCGTTCCGATCACGCTTCTGGCGGCGCGTTCTGACAACGCTGTCGGTCGCCGTCCTGGTGCTCGGGCTGGCGCCCCCGGCTGTCGTGCCGGCCCTGGCCCAGGCCCCCGCCCCGGCCGCCAAGAAGGCCGCCGTCCGCGTGCTGGTCTTCAGCGGCCAGGCCGCGCAGCAGGACGACCCGGTACGGGCGGCCGCGACGGCGATCAGGGAACTGAGCAAGAAGAACGGGTTCACCGTCGAGGAGGCCCAGGACCCGGCGGTCTTCACCGCCGACAACCTGGCCCGCTTCCGCGGCGTGGTGTTCCTGTCCGCCAAGGGCGTGACCCTGGACGAGGCGCAGCTCACGGCCTTCCAGGCGTTCATCAGGGGCGGTGGCGGGTTCGTCGGCATCCGTGACGCCGCCCGCGCGCAGGTGGACTCGGCCTGGTTCACCGAGCTGATCGGCACCCGTCCCGTCGGCGCCCTCCCCATCGCGGAGAAGGTGACGGAGAGCGCGGCGAGCGCGGAGAACCCGCCGAACGAGACCAAGGACAAGCTGTTCGACGGGGACAACGACACCAAGTGGCTGGCCAGGACGCCGACCGCGTGGGTGCAGGGCAAGCTGGACAAGGCCGTCGCGGTGGCGCACTACGCGCTGACGTCGGCCAACGACTTCACTGGTCGGGACCCCAGGGACTGGACCCTCCAGGGCTCGCAGAACGGGACGACCTGGACGGATCTCGACAGGCGTACCGGGCAGACCTTCCCCCAGCGGTTCCAGACCAAGGAGTACGAGTTCGAGAACACCACGGCGTACCAGTACTACCGGCTCGACATCACCGCGAACAGCGGTGAGCCGCTGACCCAGCTCGCCGAGCTGCGGCTGTTCGGGCCCGACTCCGCGCCTCCCCCCGAGCCGAAGCCGCAGAAGGCCGTCGTGGACATCCTCGACCGTCAGCACCCGGCGAACGAGGGGCTGCCGCTCACCCTGTCGCGGACCGACAAGTGGCTGAGCTGGAACCCGAACCCGGTGGGCAAGGTCCACACGATCGCGCAGGTCGAGGAGTGGACCTACAACCCGAAGATGGACGGCAACGGCGCGTTCCATCCGGTCTCCTGGTGCCGTGACTACGACGGCGGCCGCTCCTTCTACACCGGCATGGGCGGCACCGCGGCCAGCTACACCGGCGACCCGCAGTTCCGTTCGCACCTCGCCGGCGCCATCCGGTGGGCGACCGGCATCGTCAGGGGCGACTGCCAGGCGACCATCGCGTCCAACTACGCCGTGGAACGGCTGACCACGACGAACGCGCAGGGCCAGATGGATCAGATCGGCGAGCCGCACGGCCTGACCGTCGCGCCGAACGGCAAGGTCTTCTACATCGGCAAGGCGGCCTGCGCCACCGGCCCGATCCCCGACTGGAACGACCCGAAGGTGGGCCTCGGCTGCGGCACCATCCACCAGTGGGACCCGCGGACCAAGCAGGTCAAGCTGCTGACCACGCTGCCCGTCATGGGCAACCGCGGCAGCGGCGACGAGCTGGTCAAGAACGAGGAGGGCCTGGTCGGCATCACCCTCGACCCGGACTTCGCGGAGAACGGCTGGATCTACGTGTACTGGATGCCGCACGCGTCGATCGACAAGAACCGGCGCATCGGCAAGCGTACGGTCTCCCGGTTCGACTACGACTCGCGGACCCAGACGATCGACCTGAGCAGCCGCAAGGACCTGCTGCAGTGGGACACCCAGATCCACAGCTGCTGCCACGCGGGCGGAGGCATGACCTTCGACGAGTCCGGCAACCTCTACATCGGCTCCGGTGACAGCAACTCCTCCGGCGGATCCAGCGGCTACTCCGGCAACAACTGGACCCAGGACTACAAGGGCACCTCGTTCCAGGACGCCCGCCGTACCGCCGGGAACACCAACGACCTCAACGGCAAGATCCTGCGCATCCACCCGGAGCCCGACGGGACCTACACGATCCCCGAGGGCAACCTGTTCACCGGCAAGGAGGAGGGCGGCGGCAAGACCCGCCCGGAGATCTGGGTGATGGGCGTGCGCAACATCGCCCGGCTGCAGTGGGACAAGAAGAACGACTGGATCACGGCCGGCTGGGTCGGTCCCGACGCCTTCGGCCCGAGCGAGACGTGGGGACCGGCGAAGTACGAGACCGTGACGGTGCTCACCTCGGCCGGAAACCAGGGCTGGCCGTACTGCATGGGCGACCAGCAGCCGTACCGCGACCGCAGCAACACCGACGCCACCCAGCCCGCCGGCTGGTACGACTGCGACAACCTGAAGAACACCTCGCCGCGCAACACCGGCCTGGTCGACATCCCGCCGGCGCGCAAGAACATGATCTGGTACTCGCCGCAGGGCGGCGGCCCGGTCTACCCGAAGCGGTCCGACGACAGCGGTCTCCCGACGTACAAGCAGGGCGAGGAGACCTTCACCATGCCCTACCTCAAGGGCGGCAACCAGGCGGTCATGTCGGGCCCGACCTACCACCGTTCCCAGGCCGACACGGAGAGCGGTGTCGCCTGGCCGGAGTACTGGGACAACAAGTGGCTCATCGGTGACGAGGGCAACAGCAACAACCGCATCGCCGTGACCGTGAACCCGGAGACCGCCAGGGAGGCGGGCCGGCCGGCGTTCGCCGAGGACCTGCGCAACATCATCCCCGGCGGCGTCGGCGCCAACCAGATCCAGTCGTGGATGGACGCCAAGTTCGGCCCCGACGGCGCGCTCTACCTGCTCGACTACGGCAACGGCTTCTTCAGCCTGCACGCCAACCAGAAGCTGGTCCGCGTCACCTACAAGGGCGGCCCGGCAACGCCGGACCCGGCCGCGGCCGTGGCGCGTCCCGCCCAGCAGAACGCCGACCCGAGGACGATGGCGTTCTCCAGCGCCCAGGCCGGCGGCGTGGCGTGGGAGTGGAACTTCGGCGACGGCAGCGAGGTGTCGACGGATCCCGCCCCGACCCACACCTACCCCGGTTTCGGCACCTACCAGGCGACGCTGAAGGTCACCTACGCCGACGGCGAGCAGGCGACCGGGAAGATCGTCGTCACGGTCGGCTGCGGCGCGCCCGACGCCCGGCCGACGGTGCAGTTCCTCGACACCCTCACCGGCGTACGCAACAAGGTCGCCGCCGGCGGCTGCACGATCAACGACCTGATCGACGACGAGCGCGCCTGGAAGAACCACAACCAGTTCGTCAAGCACGTGCGGACCGTCACGGACCAGCTCCTGGCGGACGGCGTCATCACCGCCCAGGAGGCGGAGGCCCTGCGCACCGCCGCCCGCCAGTCGGAGGTCGGGAACGTGAGCGGGTACGAGTCCATCTTCGACGGCACGGCGTCGTCGCTGCTGGGCTGGAGCCAGGCGCCGTCCGGGCGGTTCGACCTCCGGCCGGACGGCACGATCCGCAGCTCGGGTGGTCTGGGCATGTTGTGGTACTCCGACAAGGCGTACGCCGACTTCTCGGTCCGCCTGCAGTTCCGCGACAGCTCGCCCGACCCGACCCGCGCCAACAGCGGCGTCCTCGTCCGGTTCCCGGACCCGAGGACCCCGCTGGAGCAGCGTCCCGCCGGAAGTTGCGGCACGGTCGGCTCGGCGCGCACGTCGGCCGCGTGGGTCGCGATCTACTGCGGCCACGAGATCCAGATCTACGACGGCGACACGGGCGAGCCGCAGAAGACGGGCTCCATCTACAACTTCTCACCCAACGGCCTGGGCCGGGCCGGGGCGACCCCGAAGGGCCAGTGGAACGACTACGAGGTCCGGGTGGTCGGCCAGCACTACACGATCATCCGCAACGGCACGGTGATCAACGAGTTCGACAACACGCCGGGCAAGGAGTCGTCTCGCGCCGGTGACCCGCCCACGGACCTGCGCCAGTTCATCAGCGGGTTCGTCGGGCTGCAGAACCACGGCAACAGCGACGTGATCGACTTCCGCAACATCCGCGTGCGCGAACTCTAGGCCGGGTGCCGGGCGGGGGAGCGATCCCCGCGCCCGGCACCCCACCCAGCTCGGAAAGGTGCATCGACACATGCATGCCGAATCTCTCCCCTCTCTCGTGATCAGGGCCTTACGTCGAGCGTCCGGAGCGGTGACGGCGCCGCGCCTGGCCGTGGTGCTGCTCGCCGTGGCGCTGCCCGCTCTCTTCCTGTCCTCGGTCCAGGCCGCCACGCAGCCCCGCACGTCTGGTACGCAGGCCACCGCCGCACAGGTCGCCGGCGCGCGGGCCGCGGACCAGGTGCTCACCTGGACCGCCGACGACAGCATGACCGCGTACAAGTCGGTGCCGGAGTCGGCGACGGCGGGCCCCGCCACCATCGTCTTCGAGAACAGCACGGCCACCGGCAACACCAGCGGCATGACGCACACGCTGACGTTCGACACCTCCACCCCCGGCTACAACCACGACGTCACCCTCAACATCATCGCCAGCCCCTTCGACGCCGACGGCGGCCGGCACACCGCCCAGGTCAACCTCACCCCCGGCAAGTACCGCTTCTCCTGCGTGATCCCCGGCCACGGCCAGATGGTCGGCGAACTCGTCGTCACCGAAGGCGGGGAGGAGGACACGACCGCGCCGCAGGTCTCCGCGCAGGTGGCGGGCGACCAGGACGAGAACGGCGCCTACGTGGGCGCGGCGACGGTCACGATCTCGGCGAGCGACACCGAGTCCGGGGTGGACACGGTCGAGTACGCGCTCGACGGCGGGCAGTTCGCGCCCTACACGGCCCCGGTGTCGGTCAACCAGCCCGGCGCGCACACGGTGACCTTCCGGGCCACCGACAAGGCGGGCAACACCTCGCCGGTGGGCTCGGTGGCGTTCACGGTGGTGGCGCCGCAGGAGGAGGACACCACGCCGCCCGAGGTCACCGGCCAGGTGACCGGCGACAGGAACGCGGAGGGCGAGTACGTGGGCGCGGCCACGGTCACGCTCACGGCGACCGACGCCGGCTCCGGCGTGGACACCGTGGAGTACTCGCTCGACGGCCAGCCGTACGCGGTCTACACGGAGCCCCTCTCGGTCGACCAGCCCGGCGCGCACACGCTGTCGTACCGGGCCACCGACAAGGCCGGCAACACCTCGCCGGTGGGCACGGCGACGTTCACGGTGGCGCCCACGCAAGGAGGGGACACCACCCCGCCGCAGGTCTCGGCGGTGCTGTCGGGCCAGCAGGACTCGGCGGGCAACTACGTCGGCTCGGCGACCGTGATGCTCTCGGTGAACGACACCGAGTCGGGGGTCGACACCCTGGAGTACTCGCTCGACGGCGGGCCCTACACCGAGTATCCGTCCCCGGTGTCCGTCACCCAGGCGGGCGCGCACACCTTCTCATACCGGGCCACCGACAAGGCGGGCAACACCTCGCCGGTGGCGACGCTGAGGTTCACCGTGGTGCGTCCTGAGGACGACACCACGCTGCCGCAGGTGTCGGCCGCGCTCACGGGCAACATGGACTGGGCGTGGAACTACGTCGGCTCGGCCACGGTCAAGCTGACGGCGAGCGACGTCGGCTCGGGGCTGGACACGGTGGAGTACTCACTCGACGGCCAGCCGTTCGCGGCGTACACGAAGCCGCTGACGGTGGACCAGCCGGGCGAGCACACGCTGGCGTACCGGGCCACCGACAAGGCGGGGAACATGGCGGTAGGCACGGCCACCTTCATGATCGTGGAACCCGGCGGCGAGTAACGCTCGCCGCCCCGAGATGACGCAGGGCGGCCATCGCCCGGCCAGACGGCGCAGGTCACTGCGGCCGGGCCCGGACGGCGATGGCCGCCCTGAATTTCGCAAGCATGCCGCCGGGCGGCGCAACGCCCCAACTGCCCCACTAGACGGAATAGGCTCGTGCGGTAAGTCTGCCGGGGCGAGCGTTAAGGGGACCGGGTGAGCAAGTCGTTCGTGCATCTGCACGTGCACACCGAGTACAGCATGCTGGACGGTGCGGCCAAGCTGAAGCCGCTGTTCAAGGAGGCCGAGCGGCTGGAGATGCCGGCGATCGCGATGAGCGATCACGGCAACATGTTCGGTGCGTACGAGTTCCAGAAGGTCGCGGCGGGTTCCCCGGTCAAGCCGATCATCGGGATCGAGGCGTACGTGGCGCCGCACAGCCGGTTCGTGAAGAAGCCGGTGTTCTGGGGGCAGCGCGCGGAGACCGGGGTGGCGGACGGCGAGGGTGGCAAGGACGTCTCCGGTGGCGGCCGGTTCACCCATATGACGATGTGGGCCAAGGATGCCGACGGGCTGCGCAACCTGTTCCGGCTGTCGTCGCTGGCCTCGTTCGAGGGTTACTACTCCAAGCCCCGCATGGACCAGGACCTGGTCTCGCAGCACGCGTCCGGGATCATCGCGACGACCGGGTGCCCGTCCGGCGCGGTGCAGACCAGGATCCGGCTCGGCCAGTACGACGAGGCCGTCAAGGTGGCCGGCGAATACCAGGAGATCTTCGGCAAGGAGAACTACTTCCTGGAGCTGATGGACCACGGCATCGACATCGAGCGTGACGTACGCGAGGACCTGCTCCGGCTGGCCAAGCAGCTCGACATCCCGCTGCTCGCCACCAACGACTCCCACTACGTGACCGAGGACCAGGCCGACGCGCACGACAGCCTCCTGTGCGTCGGCGTGGGCAAGAACAAGGACGACCCCAACCGGTTCCGGTTCAACGGGTCCGGCTACTACCTCAAGTCCGCCGACGACATGTACCGCCTGTTCCCCGAGCTGCCGCAGGCGTGCGACAACACGCTGCTCGTGGCCGAGATGATCGGCGACTACGGCGACGTGTTCAAGCAGGTGGACCGGATGCCGGACTACCCGGACGTGCCCGAGGGGGAGACGCAGGAGTCCTGGCTGCGCAAGGAGTGCGAGGCCGGACTGGCGATGCGGTACGGCACCCCGATCCCCGCCGAGGTGATGGAGCGCTACGAGACCGAGATGAAGGTCATCGGCCCGATGGGGTTCTCCTCCTACTTCCTCGTGGTCGCCGACATCTGCAAGTACGCCCGCGACAACGGCATCCCGGTCGGCCCTGGACGAGGGTCGGCGACCGGCAGCATCGTGGCGTACGCCACCCGCATCACCGAGCTGGACCCGCTGGAGCACGGCCTGCTGTTCGAGCGGTTCCTCAACCCCGAGCGGATCAACCCGCCCGACGTCGACCTCGACTTCGACGACCGCCAGCGCGACCGCATGGTGGCCTACGTCACCGAGAAGTACGGCAGCGCGTTCACCGCGCAGGTGAACACGTTCGGCACCATCAAGGCCAAGGCCGCCGTCAAGGACGCCAGCCGGATCCTCGGCTACCCGTTCGCGATGGGCGACAAGATCACCAAGGCGATGCCGCCGGACGTCATGGGCAAGGGCGTCCCGCTCGCGGACATGTTCAACGAGGACCACCCGCGCTACAACGAGGGCACCGAGCTGCGCGCCCTGTACGAGAACGACCCCGACGTGCGCAAGGTCATCGACACCGGTCGCGGCATCGAGGGGCTGATCCGCGGCACCGGCGTGCACGCCGCCGCCGTCATCCTGTCCTCCACCCCGCTGCTCGACCTGATCCCCATGCACAAGCGGGACAAGGACGGCGTCGTCATCACCGGGTTCGACTACCCGTCGTGTGAGGACATGGGCCTGGTCAAGATGGACTTCCTGGGCCTGCGCAACCTGGGCATCATCGACCACGCCATCAAGATCATCAAGCAGAACCGGGGCGTCGAGCTCGACACCCTGACGATGGCGCTCGACGACGTCAAGACGTACCAGCTGCTGGCCCGCGGCGATACGCTCGGCGTGTTCCAGCTCGACGGCGGCCCCATGCGCTCGCTGCTGAAGCTGATGGAGCCGACCCGGTTCGAGGACATCGCCGCCGTGCTCGCCCTCTACCGGCCCGGCCCGATGGCGGCCAACGCGCACACCAACTACGCCCACCGCAAGAACGGCCGCCAGGACATCGAGCCGATCCATCCGGAGCTGAAGGAGGCGCTGGAGCCGATCCTCGGGCCGACCTTCCACCTGCTCGTCTACCAGGAGCAGATCATGGCGGTCGCCCGTGAGCTGGCCGGCTACTCGCTCGGCGGCGCCGACCTGCTGCGCCGCGCCATGGGCAAGAAGAAGCCCGAGATCCTGGCCAAGGAGTTCGCCAACTTCCAGGCCGGCATGCGCGGCAACGGCTACAGCGACGAGGCCATCCAGGCGCTGTGGGACGTCATGCTGCCCTTCTCCGGGTACGCGTTCAACAAGTCCCACACCGCCGGCTACGGACTCGTCGCCTACTGGACCGCCTACCTGAAGGCCAACTACCCGGCCGAGTACATGGCCGCCCTGCTCACCTCCGTGGGTGACGACAAGGACAAGGCGGCCGTCTACCTGGCCGAGTGCCGCAAGATGGGCATCCAGGTGCTCCCGCCGGACGTCAACGACTCCCAGCTCGACTTCGTCGCGGTCGGCGACACGCAGGTGCGGTTCGGGATGGGCGCGGTCCGCAACGTCGGTGAGAACGTCGTGGACGGCATCGTGAAGGCCCGCACGGAGAAGGGCCGCTTCACCGACTTCAACGACTTCCTCGCCAAGGTGCCGCTCACGGCCTGCAACAAGCGCGTCATCGAGTCGCTGATCAAGGCGGGCGCGTACGACTCCATGTCCCACCCGCGCAAGGGCGTGCTCATGATCCACGAGCAGGCCGTCGAGTCCGTCATCGACATCAAGAAGAACGAGGCCCACGGCCAGGACTCGCTGTTCGGCGGGATGGACGACGCCGGCGACGACGCGGCGTTCACGATCGCCATCCCCGACATGGAGTGGGACAAGAAGACGAAGCTCGACTTCGAGCGGGAGATGCTCGGCCTGTACGTGTCGGACCACCCGCTGGCCGGCACCGAACGGCTGCTCGCCCGCAACCGGGACACCACGATCGTCGACCTGCTCGACTCCGGGCGCGACGACCGCGGCGATGTGCGCGTGGCCGGACTGGTCACGAAGGTGGACCGGCGGGTGAACAAGGCGGGCAACACGTGGGCCATCCTCACGGTGGAGGACATGGACGCCGCCGTCGAATGCCTGTTCTTCCCCCGCGCCTACGAGCTGTACGGGCCGGAGCTGCGGCCGGACATCGTGGTGTCGGTCGGCGGCCAGATCAACAACCGCGACGGCGCCATCAGCATCTTCGCGAACGAGATGACCATCATCGACGTGTCCGGCGTCAGCGAGTCCGGCGCTCCGATCACCCTGCTGCTGCGCGAGGAACGCATCACGCCGACCCTGCTGGACGAGCTGCGGCAGGTGCTGAAGATGCACCAGGGCCAGGTACCGCTGCAGGTCAACCTGCGCCGGCCGGCCGGCAAGGTCATGGTGATGGCGCTGCCGGAATGGCCGGTCAACGCCGAGCCGAGCTTCGCCGCCGACATCAAGGCGCTGCTCGGGCCGGAGGCGCTGTCCCTGTGAACCGGCGGATGGGAGAAGGTCGCCCACGCCGCTGGAAAATCGCTGTAACCGGCGTCCAATGAGGCGTTGAGGTGGAAGGGCCGCCGCCCTGCGCGGCAGCACCGGAAGGGCCGCCGCCCTCCGTGGCAGCACCGGCGCCGCCCGTGGCGCCGGTGCTGACGGCCGAACGGCCGGTGGGAACGGTGCGTGACAGGGCGGCGGTCTCCACGGGCCGGGTGCGGGAAAAGACGTTCAAGCGCGTTTGAACCGGGTTTGCAGAAGCCCGGCGCAGGCTTCGCAGCATGAAACAGCACACCGCGTTCTTATCCCGCGCCCTCCGTTCGATGCTGGCGGTTCCCATCGTCGCCCTGGGCGTGGTCGCGCTCTCCGCGACGCAGGCGTCGGCGGTCTCCCGCCCGGCCATCGTCGCCGCGGCCCAGGACCAGCTCGGCAACTCGTCGCGCAATCACGAATCGCCGATGGGCAGCGGCTGCAACTACTACACCGGCTATTTCCGTACGTGGAAGCCCGCCGGCGGCTGCCCGTCGAGTGACGGCGTCCAGTGGCGCGACAGCGACTGGTGCGCCGACTTCGCCAAATACGTCTGGCAGCGGGCTCGCGTTCCGCACGCCAATGTGCCCGAGACCGGCGGCGGCATACTCACGGGATGGGCGTCGTCGTTCAAGGACTACGGCGTCAAGTACGGAACGTGGCACACCCGCGGCAGCGGCTACACCCCCCAGCCCGGTGACTCCATCGTCTTCGACTGGGACCAGAGCGGCGACATCGACCACGTCGGCATCGTGAGCTCGGCGAACGGGAGCACGGTCTACACGATCGAGGGCAACAGCGGCGACCGGATCAAGGCCAACTCCTACAGCCGCTCCAACATCGACATCGTCGGCTACAGCGCTCCCGTCGGAGGGACCGCCGAGGAGCCGAGGGACGGCAACAGCGTGACGGGCGACCCGTACGCCGACCTGCTCACCGTGGACACCGCCGGCAAGCTGATGCTCTACAGCAACAACTTCGTCCGGGATAACGGTCAGCCGTATACCGGTAGTGAGCCTCGCGAGGTCGGCCACGGGTGGGGCGGCTTCGCCAGGACCATTCCCGCCGATGTCACCGGCGACGGGTACACGGATCTGCTGGCGGTGAATTCCGCCGGGAAGCTGATGCTCTACAGCAACAACATCGTTCGCGACAATGGCCAGCCGTACACGGGCAGCGAGCCTCGGGAAGTCGGCCATGGCTGGGGCGGTTTCTCGAACGTCATTCCCGCCGACGTCACCGGCGACGGGTTCACGGATCTGCTCACCGTGGACACCGCCGGGAAGCTGATGCTCTACAGCAACAACATCGTCCGCGACAATGGCCAGCCGTTCACCGGCAGCGAGCCTCGCGAGGTCGGCCATGGCTGGGGCGGTTTCTCGAAGGTCATTCCTGCCGATGTCACCGGGGATGGCTTCACGGATCTGCTGGCGCTGGATTCGGCCGGGAAGCTGATGCTGTACAGCAACAACTTCGTCCGCGACGACGGCCAGCCGTTCACCGGTAGCGAGCCTCGGGAAGTCGGTCACGGGTGGGGCGGCTTCTCGAAGGTCGTCCCCGCTGACGTCACCGGGGACGGTTTCACGGACCTGCTCGCGGTGAATTCGGCCGGGAAGCTGATGCTGTACAGCAACAACTTCGTCCGCGACAACGGCCAGCCGTTCACCGGCAGCGAGCCTCGCGAGGTCGGCCACGGCTGGGGCGGCTTCGCCCAGATCCTGGCCTGACCGCGTCCCCGCCCGTGCCGGCCCAGGCGGCCGGCACGGGGCCCCTCCTCATCACTCGTGGAGCAACCCATGCGACCTGCCCTCATCCGATCCCTTCTTCTCTCCCTGTGTCTCTCGGTGCCCGTCGCCCTGATGACTTCGGCTCCCGCGCAGGCCGCGGACACCGTGCCCTGCGACAGGAACGGAACCACTTCGGCCGACGCCAGCATGGCGACCCGGTTGAACAGAGAATTACCCGGTGACCTGCGCGGCTCGATGACGGCTTACCGGGTGTCCTGCGCCCGCGTCATCATCGCCACCGTGAAGAGCAGGGGCCTGCCGGTCCGGGCCGCGCAGATCGCCATCACCACCACCATCGTCGAATCGGGCATCCGCAACCTGACCTACGGCGCCGACGACAGCGTCGGGCTTTTCCAGCAGCGTCCCTCGCAGGGCTGGGGAACGGTCGACCAGATCCTGAATCCGGTCTACGCGACGAACAAATTCCTCAGCAAGATGCTCCGGTTCGACTGGCGCAACGATCCCATCGGCAAGGTCTGCCAGCAGGTGCAGGTCTCCGCCTATCCCAACAGATACACGGAAGAGACGCCGGACGGCGTGGCCATCGCGAACGCGGTGTGGTCGATGTCGGAGCCCGTGGAGCTGCCCGGCAACAGTGTGACGGGTGACCCGTACGCCGACCTGCTCACCGTGGACCCGGCCGGGAAGCTGATGCTCTACAGCAACAACTTCGTCCGGGACAATGGTCAGCCGTACACGGGGAGTGAGCCCCGGGAGGTCGGTCACGGGTGGGGTGGTTTCGCCAGGACCATTCCCGCGGATGTCACTGGAGACGGTTTCACGGATGTGCTCGTGGTTGATTCCGCCGGCAAGTTGATGCTCTACAGCAACAACATCGTCCGCGACAACGGCCAGCCGTACACGGGGAGTGAGCCTCGGGAAGTGGGTCACGGCTGGGGCGGTTTCTCGAACGTCGTTCCCGCCGATGTCACCGGCGACGGGTTCACGGATCTGCTGGCGGTGAATTCGGCCGGGAAGTTGATGCTGTACAGCAACAACTTCGTCCGCGACAACGGCCGGCCGTTCACCGGCAGTGAGCCTCGGGAGGTCGGTCACGGGTGGGGTGGTTTCGCCAAAATCATTCCTGCGGATGTGACCGGGGATGGGTTCACGGATCTGCTGGCGCTGGATTCCGCCGGGAAGCTGATGCTCTACAGCAACAACTTCGTCCGGGATAACGGCCGGCCGTATACGGGCAGTGAGCCTCGTGAGGTCGGTCACGGGTGGGGCGGTTTCTCGAAGGTCGTTCCCGCCGATGTCACCGGCGACGGGTTCACGGATCTGCTGGCGGTGAATTCGGCCGGGAAGTTGATGCTGTACAGCAACAACTTCGTCCGCGACGACGGCCAGCCGTATACGGGCAGTGAGCCTCGCGAGGTCGGCCACGGCTGGGGCGGCTTCGCGCAGATCATGGCCTGACCGTAAAGAAGGACGCGAGGACCCGGCACAGTCCGGGTCCTTCGCGCTGTCCGGCGGCGCCTCTGGAAAGCCTCACCGCCGTGCCCATAGTGTTTGGTTCAAGGTCCGCCGAACCCTGTGGGGGGGAAACCGATGGAGTTGCGGCTCCTGGGTCCGGTCGAGGTGTGGCACAACGGGCGGCAGGTCGCTCTCGGGGGCCCCAAGCCGCGTGCCCTGCTCGCCACCCTCCTCCTCGACGCCGGCCGGGCGGTCGGCGTCGAGCGGCTGATGGAGGCGATCTGGCAGCAGAACCCGCCGCCGACCGCCCGTGGCGTGCTGCAGACCTATGTCGCCTCGCTGCGCCGGGCCTTCGACGGCGCGGGCCTGCCGGAGATCATCGCCTCGCATCGCGTGGGCTACCTGGCGAAGATCCCACCCGACGCCCTGGACAAGGACGTCTTCGAGCGGCTCGTGGAGCGGGGACGGCAGGCGGCGCGCACGGGAGGCCACCAGGAGGCGGTCGGCCTCTTCCGTACGGCGCTGGCCCTGTGGCGGGGCCCGGCCCTGGGCGGGACCGGTGACACCGGCCTGCGCCCGGACGCCATCAGGCTGGAGGAACTGCGGCTCGCGGTGCTCGAAGAGCGGATCGCGGCCGACCTGGCGGCCGGCGGGGTCGAGGGGCTGATCGACGAGCTCACCCGGCTGGTCGCGGTCCATCCCATCCGGGAGCGGCTGCGCCGGGACCTCATGGTGGCGCTCTACCGGGCCGGCCGGCAGGCGGACGCGCTCACGATCTACCAGCAGGGCCGGCGGGCGCTGATCGAGGAGCTGGGCATCGAGCCGGGGCCTGACCTGCGGCGTACGTACGAGGCGATCCTGCACTCCGATCCCGCGCTGCTGGGCGCGGCCAGAACCGTCGCGCCCCGGCAACTGCCCTCCGCGCCCCCCGACTTCACCGCGCGCGAGGAGGAGCTGGCCGCCTTACGCGACCGGCTCACCAGGCCGAACACCACGCCGGTCTGCGTGATCTGCGGGCAGGGCGGCATCGGCAAGTCCGCCCTGGCGCTGCGTGCCGGACACGAGCTCGCGCGCTTCTACCCCGACGGCCAGCTCCACGTGCAACTACGCGGTACGACGCACACCCCGGCCAACCCGGCGGAGATCCTGGGCCGCCTGCTGCGCGAGCTCCAGCCGCCCGGCACGCAGCTCCCCTCCACCCTGGAAGAACGCGTCAACCACTACCGGACCCTGCTGGCCGGCCGGCGCAAGCTGATCGTGCTGGACGACGCCGGCTCCGAGGCGCAGGTACGGCCCCTGCTGCCCAGCGGTCCCGGCTGCGGCGTGATCATCACCTCCCGCAACCGCCTGGCGGGACTGGACGGCGCCACCCTCATCGACCTGGGCGTCCTGCCTCCCGAGGACAGCGTCGAGCTGCTGGCCCAGATCGCCGGCCAGGAGCGGATCACCGTCGACCTCGACGCGGCCAGGCACATCGTCGTGCGCTGCGGTGGCCTGCCCCTCGCCCTGCGCATCGCCGGCGCCCGGCTGGCCTCACGACGTCAGTGGTCGGCGCGGCGCCTGGCCGACCGGCTGGAAGACGAACAGCACCGGCTCGACGAACTGGCCGCCGGGGACCAGGAAGTGCGGGCCAGCATCGCGCTCAGCTACGCCATGCTGCCCGACGCGGAGAAGACGGCCCTGCGCCGCCTCGGGCTGCTCGGCCTGCCCGGCTTCCCGCTCTGGGTCGCCGCGACGGCGCTGAAGACCGGCCCGCGCCAGGCCGAGCAGCTGCTGGAGCATCTCGTGGACGCCTCACTCCTGGAGGAGGCGGACGTTGACGCGGCCGGCCAGGCCCGCTATCGGCTGCACGACCTGATCCGGCTCTTCGCCACCGAACGCGCGCACGCGGAGGAGCCGGCGGAGGAGCTGACGGCCACGGTCAGCAGGGTCCTGGGCGGCTGGTTGTGGCTGATCGAGCGGCTGAGCCAGGCCGCCCCCACCGGGGCTATCCCCATGCGCGCCGCGCCCGGCCTGGCCCGTCCGGTGGACGACGAGGCCACCAGGCCGGCGCTGGCCGATCCGCACGCCTGGTTCCGCAGCGAGGAGGAGGCCCTGATCGCCAGCGTGGAGCTGGCGGCGGCCATGGAACTGGACGAACTGGCCATCCAGCTCGCCTGCGCCGTCTCGGCGGCGGCGTTCGAAGGCAGCCAGTACATCTTCGACGACCCGTTCGCGGCCTGGCGCCGGATGAACGACGCGGCGCTCTCGGTCGCCCGGCGGATGGACAACGTCCCGGGCGAGGCGGCCCTGCTGGCCGGTCTGGGCCACCTCTACTACGCGCGCGACTCCTTCGCCGAATCCCGCCAGTATCTCGGTCAGGCGCTGTCGCTGTTCCGTACGGCCAAGGACGTCCGGGGTGAGGCGACCACCCTCGCCGGGCTCGGCGAGGCCTGCCGCGAGCAGGGATATCTCGCCGAGTCGCTGCACTTCCTCGGCCAGGCAGGGACGCTCCTGCACGACCTCGCCGACACGGCGGCCCTGGCCCATGTCAAACGGCTGTCGGGCACGGTACGCCTGGAACGCGGGGACTATCCTGCGGCCTGGGCGGATCTGACCGCCTCGCTGGAGCTCTACCAGCAGGTGGGCAATCGCCGCGGCGCCGGGCTGACCCTGCGCAGCATCTCCCTGTACCACCGGGCCAGGGGCGAGCACGACAAGGCCGCTGAGCTGTGCGAGCAGGCGCTGGAGATCTTCCGCCCGCTCGGCGACCGGCTGATGGTGGCCTACTGCACCCGTTCGCTGGCCAAGGCGTGGCTCCGGCTCGGCAAGCACGACCAGGCGCGGCAACCGCTGGAAGACGTGCTCGCCACCATGCGCGCCCTGCAGGACCGCTGGGGCGAGGCCTGCACCCTGCGCACGCTCGGCGAGCTCGACCTGGCCGAGGGGCGGCTGTACGAGGCCAAGAGCCGGCTGGAGGAGTCACTGGGGCTGTGGGAGACGCTGCGGATCCGCCCCTTCAAGGCCCGTACCCAGCGTGACCTGGCGCTGGTGCACCGGGCGTTCGGCGACGACGTCACCGCCGAGGCCATCTGGTCGCAGGCGCTGGAGACGTTCCGATTACACGGCTGCCGTGAGTACGACGAGCTGCTGAAGGACAAGCCCTTCTGATCGTTTGCAGAGTTTTTGGAGCAGGCCGCCGCACCATGGCGTTGACGTCTCAGGTCAGAGCGTCCATGGCCGGCAACGGAGGGCTCCATGCGGGAGATCGTGTTCCTGTCCGATTCGCGGATCGCCGAGGTCCCCGTCAAGGAATGCGCGGAACCACTGGTGGATCTGCGTACCTTGGAGGCCGTCCGGGTGGATCCGCGCCTCGCCGACGAGGCGAGTGCGTACGCGCACGTCCGGCAGAGCGTGGCCGACCGCCTGGTCGTCGCGCAGACGAGGCTGCCGCGCGAACTGCGCTTCCTGATCATCGAGGGCTTCCGCCCCGCCGCCCTGCAGCGGCGCTACTTCGCCTCCGCCGTCACCCGCCAGCGGGCCGCGCATCCGGACTTGGACGACGCCAGCGCCCGGATCGAGGCGAGCAGGTACGTCTCCCCGCCCGAAGTCGCCCCCCACTCCACCGGCGGCGCGGTCGATCTGACCCTGCGCTCTTCCGGCGGCGTCGAGCTGGACATGGGCACGGCGGTCAACGCCACACCTCCGGAGAGCGACGAGAACTGCTACACCGACGCGCCCGACATTTCACCTGAGGCCAGGAACAACCGCCGCATCATGGGCGACGCCCTGATCTCCGCCGGCTTCGTCAACTACCCCACGGAGTGGTGGCACTGGTCCTTCGGCGAGCGCTACTGGGCCTTCATCACGCAGGCCCGCTACGCCCGCTACGGCATCGTCGAGGACCTGACGGCCGACATAGCACGAACTTGACCCGCCGCGAACCTTGCCGCCACGGCCGACGGGGTAGATCACCCCCCATGTCCCACGGTGTCCCCGTGGACACGATCGGTGAACGCACCACCCGGGTGAGACCGGACGGCGAGAGGCGAGGGCGGCGGGCACGCCGCCGACGAGGCGATGAGCGACAGCACAGAAGGCGATACGCGGCAGGACACGGGCAGGTCGGTGCGCCCGCCGTCGGCGGCCGATCTGGTGATCGTGCTGGGCGCGCTGGTGGTGCTGATCGGCGGGTCGCTGGCGCTGTTCGGCCTGGACGCGCTCAACGGGCCGATCCAGGTGGCGCTGGTGCTGTGCGCGATGGTCGCGATGCTGGTGGTGCTGAAGAACGGCAACCGCTGGGAGGAGGTCGAGGCCAGCGGGCAGCGCGCGCTGTCGTCGATCACCAGCGCGGTCTTCATCCTGCTGGCGGTGGGCGCGCTGATCGGCACGTGGAACATGTCAGGGACGATCCCGACGCTGGTGTACTACGGAATCCTGGTGCTGTCGCCGGGCTGGTACTACGCCGCCGCCGCGCTGCTCTGCGGCATCGTGGCGATGTCGATCGGCAGCTCGTGGACCACGGCCGCGACGATCGGCGTCGGGCTGGTGGGCATCGCGACCATGCTGGGAGTGTCGGCGCCGATCACCGCCGGCGCGGTGATCTCGGGCGCGTACCTGGGGGACAAACTGTCCCCGTTGTCGGAGACCACGGTGCTGACCGCGCAGATGGTCCGGGTCGACGTCTATGAGCACATCAAGCGGCAGGCCTGGACCTCGATCCCGGCGTTCCTGATCGGCTTCGTGCTGTTCCTGCTGATCGGCTGGATGTGGGGGCCGGCCGCGACCGACCTGGGCGACACCGGCAGCGAGCTGAACGCCCTGGGCGACATCTACTGGATCACGCCGCTGAACCTGCTGCCGCTGGTGTTGCTGGTCGTACTGTCGGCGCGCAAGGTGCCGCCGGCGCTGGCGCTGATGGCGGCGGCGGTCTTCGCCGGGATCATGGGGATCCTCACCCAGCCCGCGGTGATCCGCGCGTTCGTCGGCGAGCCCGGGCTGAATCCGGTCGTGGCCGGGATCAAGGCGATCTGGCGGGCGATGGCCAACGGTTACGAGAAGAGCTCCGGCCTGGCGGACGTGGACCGGCTGCTGTCACGCGGCGGGATGGACAGCATGCTGCCGACGCTGTGGCTGATCATCGGCGCGGTCACGTTCGGCACTCTGCTGGAGGAGTTCGGGCTGCTCAACCGGCTGATCGACCCGATGGTGCGGGCGGCCAAGGGCACCGGACGGCTGTTCGTGGCGGTGTTCGCCAGCGCGTTCGGGCTCAACATCATCGCCGGTGACCAGTACATCGCGCTGGTGCTGCCGTCGCGGGTCTACCGGGCCGAGTTCGCCAAGCGCGGCCTGGCGCCGACGAACCTGTCGCGGCTGACCGCCGACAGCGGCACGGTCACCTCACCGCTGGTGCCGTGGAACTCCTGCGGCGCGTTCATGGGCGCGGTGCTGGGCGTGCCGACGCTGGCCTACCTGCCGTTCTGCTTCTTCAACATCGCCAGTCCACTGCTCAGCGTCGTGTACGGGTTCACCGGCTTCAGGATCGAACACGGACCTCCGGAAGGCCGGCGCGAGGACGGGAGGCCGCACCGTGGATGAGACCGCGACGAAGACCGGCGCCACGCGCGCGGTGTCGCTGCCCGTCCTGACCGCGATGGTGGTCGGGTCCATGGTCGGCGCCGGCGTGTTCTCGCTGCCGCGCAACTTCGCCCAGGCGACCGGGGTGCTGGGCGCGGTCGTCGCCTGGGCGATCGCCGGGGTGGGCATGCTGATGCTGGCCTTCGTGTTCCAGACCCTGGCGGTGCGCAAGCCCGACCTCAACGCCGGCGTGTACGCCTATGCCAAGGAGGGCTTCGGCCAGTACCCCGGGTTCTTCTCCGCCTTCGGCTACTGGGCCAGCGCCTGCGTCGGCAACGTCACCTACTGGGTGCTGATCAAGTCCACCCTCGGCCTGGTGGTGCCGGCCTTCGGCGAAGGCGCGACGATCGCGGCGGTGGTGATCTCCACGGCCGGAGTGTGGGCCTTCCACTTCGTCATCCTGCGCGGCGTACGGGAGGCGGCCAAGATCAACCAGATCGTCACGGTCGCCAAGCTCATCCCGATCCTGCTGTTCGTCGTGATCGTGGCCGTCGCGCTGCGCGCGGACGTCTTCGGCGCGAACCTGTGGGGCGGCGCCGGGGACTCCGCGGGCACCCTGTTCGACCAGATCCGGGCGACGATGCTGGTCACCGTCTTCGTGTTCCTGGGCGTGGAGGGGGCCAGCGTCTACTCGCGCTACGCCCGCAAGCGCTCCGACGTCGGCCGGGCCACCGTGCTGGGCTTCCTGGCCGTGCTGGCGCTGTTCGCCTCGGTGAGCCTCCTGTCGTACGGCGTGCTGCCCAAGGGCGACCTGGCCGGGCTGCGTCAGCCCTCCATGGGCGGTGTGCTGGAGTCCGTGGTCGGCGCCTGGGGCGCGGGGCTCATCGGGGTCGGGCTGATCGTGTCGGTGCTGGGCGCGTACCTGGCCTGGACGCTGATGGCGGCCGAGGTGCTGTTCGTGGCCGCCAAGGACGACGACATGCCGGCCTTCCTCACCCGCGAGAACGACCGGAACACGCCGGTCGCGGCCCTGGTGATGACCAGCGCGCTCATCACCGCCGTGCTGTTCATCACCCTGTTCTCCGACGACGCCTTCACCTTCACCCTGGAGCTGACCAGCGCGTTGTCGTTGATCCCTTACCTGCTGGCGGCCGGGTACGCGCTGCGCCTGACGCTGAGCGGCGAGACGTACGACGCCGAGCCGGGCGGACGGGGCAAGGACCTGGCGGTCGCGGCGCTGGCCACCTTCTACACCGCCTTCCTCATCGTCGCGGCCGGGCTGAAGTTCCTGCTGCTGTCGTGCATCGTCTACGCCCCCGGCACCATCCTGTTCGTCCTCACCCGCAGGGAACGCGGCCTGCGTCCCTTCTCCCGTCCCGAACTGCTCCTGTTCGCCGTCGTCACCGCCGGAGCCGTGCTCGGCATCGCCGGCCTGGTCACCGGCCGCATCACGATCTAGACCCGCCCGCAGCACAGCAAGGAAGGATGAGCGACCGTGACCGATCAGCCCTACGGGGTGCACTCCGAGGTGGGCACCCTGCGCAAGGTCATCGTCCACCGGCCGGACCTGAGCCTGCGCCGGCTCACCCCGTCCAACAACGACGAGCTGCTCTTCGACGACATCCTGTGGGTGGAGCAGGCGCAGGCCGAGCACGACGCCTTCGTGCAGGTGATGCGCGAGCGCGGGGTCGAGGTCTACTACCACCACGAGCTGCTCGCCCAGGCCCTGGACGCCGGTTTCGAGGCCAAGCAGCACGCCATCGAGCACGCCGTCACCCATCTCACCGTCGGCCCGGCCCTCGTGGACAGCGTGCGCGAGACCCTGGCCGGGTGGCGGGGGGACAAGCTGGCCAGGCACCTCATCGGCGGCCTGACCAAGGAGGAGTTCGGGGTGGCCGAGCTGGACGGCCACTCGCTGGTGGCCGCCTCCTGCCACCCGCGCGAGTTCATCCTGCCCGCGCTGCCCAACTCGCTCTACCAGCGCGACCCCGCGGCCTGGCTGTACGGCGGCGTGTCGCTCAACCCGATGTACTTCCACGTCCGGCTGCTGGAGACGATGAACCAGTCCACCATCTACCACCACCATCCCATGTTCGCCGGCGAGGACTTCGCCTACTGGTACCCGTACGCGGGCGAGGACGACCGCTTCGACGAGGAGTCCTACGGCAACGCCGCCATGGAGGGCGGCGACATGATGCCCATCGGCAACGCCACCGTGGCGATCGGGATCAGCGAGCGCACCAACCCGCGCACCATCGAGCACCTGGCCCTGTCGCTCTTCGCCGCGGGGGCCGCCGAGCGGGTGATCGCCATCGAGGTGCCCAAGGCCCGCTCGTACATGCACCTGGACACCGTCTTCACCTTCCTGGACGCCGACAAGGCCAGCGCCTACCCGCCGTTCCTGGAGGCCGCGGTCGCCTTCAGCCTGCGGCCGGGCGACAAGAGCGGCACCCTGGACGTCCACCGGGAGCCCGGCCTGCGCCAGGCCCTTCAGGACGCGCTGCGTATCTCACGCCTGGACATCGTGCCCACGGGCGGTGACGACTACCAGCAGGCCCGCGAGCAGTGGGACTCGGGCAACAACTTCTTCGCCCTGGCCCCGGGCGTGGTCGTCGGCTACCACAAGAACCAGTTCACCAACCGCAAGCTGCGCGAGCACGGGGTGGAGGTCATCGAGATCGAGGGCTTCGAACTCGGCAAGGGCCGCGGCGGCACCCACTGCATGACGTGCCCCATCCAGCGGGACGCCGTCTGAACGCCGCGGCCGATCATCACGCTTCGATCAGGTTTCTGAGGTCTTCTGTGCCAGTGCCGCCTCGCGTTCGAGCGAGATGTCGCGAAGAAGTGCGGTGTCCTGGTAGAACGAGCGCTTCTTGGTGATCTTGCCATTGGTCACGTCGACCAGTTCGAGCACGGTCATCCGCCACGGGTTGCCGTGCAGGTCGGTGCCGCTGTTCGTGGCCACCACGACGACGCGGGCGGGGCCGTCGGCGACGAGTTCGTCGATGGTGATGGCTGAGAGGTCCAGCCCGGTCAGCTCGTGCATCCGGCGCCGGGCCGGGCCGATGGCGGCTCCCCGGTGGACGCCGCTGTCGGGGTGACCCCAGTTGAGCTCGACCTCCTGCTCGTCGGTCAACTCCTTGATCGTGGCGAAGTCGGGGCCGCCGGGTGTCCGGAGAACGGCCGCGTAGAAGCGGCGGACCACTTCCTTGTTGAGTTCGGGCCGGGTCGGGGTGTCGTTCGGCATGAGAGTTCCGCGTGTCAGGGGGTCGGGGCGCCGAGCCAGCGGGTCGCTACTTCCCGGAAGGCTTCGAGGTCGGGGGAGTGGTCGGCGGTCCAGGCGACGATGCCGTCGGGGCGGATCAGCAGCGCGCCGAAGCCGAGGTCGTCGTTCGCCGGTCCGGAGGCGTACCGGAGCCGGTCCTTCCAGCTCAGCGCGGTGTCGTGCAGGCGCCGGTCGGTGGTGAAGTCGAGGGCGACGCCGTGTCCCTCGCGCAGCAGGTCGCCGAGGCGGATGCCGTCGGTGAGGCGGAAGTCGGGGGCGGTACGGCCGACGACGGGACGGTCGCTGCCCAGGTCGTAGCGGTGGAAGAGGCCCGAGGTGCTGCGGAAGACGTGGGTGGTGCCCTCACGGGTGGCGAGCAGGTGGTGCAGCAACTGCCGCAGGGCCGGGGCGTTGGGGCCGGGGTTCATGGTCGCGACCTGGGCGCGGGACCAGTCGAGGATGGCGGCGCCGACGGGGTGGCGTTCGGCGGTGTAGGTGTCGAGCAGGCCGTCCGGTGCGGTGCCGTGGACGGTGGCGGCGAGTTTCCAGCCGAGGTTCATGGCGTCGCCGAGACCGAGGTTGAGGCCCTGGCCGCCGAGCGGGGAGTGGATGTGGGCGGCGTCGCCGGCGAGCAGGACGCGGCCGTCGCGGTAGGTGGTGGCCTGCATCGCGCGGTCGGTGAAGCTGGAGGCCAGATGGACCTCGGTGATTGTCGCGTCGGTGCCGGAGATCCGGCGCAGGACCGTCTGCAGGTGCTCACGGGTCAGCGGCTGTGAGCGGTCGAACGTGCCCCCGTCGAAGTCCATCATGCCCAGGTGGCCTTCGAACGGCGTGCGCAGGTACATGCCGGTCGGCGTCAGGTTGAAGCCCTGGCTCAGTTTGCGCGGATCGGCCAAGGTGACCTGGGCGGCGTAGCCGGTGAAGAGCGGGTCGGTGCCGGTGAAGGGGAAACCCGCCAGCTCGCGTACGGTGCTGCGTCCGCCGTCGCAGCCCACCAGCCAGCGCGCCCGGTGCTCGCGCCCGCCGGCCCGGGTGACGACGGTGTCGCCGTCCTGGGTCACGGCCTCGACGGCGGCACCCCGCAGGATCTGTACGCCGAGCGCGGCCGCCCGCTCGGCCAGGACCGTCTCGACCGCGTCGAGGCTGGTCATGATGCCCTCCATGGCCGGGCCGGGCAGCCGGTACGGGAGGGCGGCGGTGTCGATGGCGGCCGGGTCGAGCCGCATGCCCGCGAAATGGCTCACCTCGCGAGGCGCGGGCGGCTCCTGCGCGCCGGGGGCCGCGCCGACCTTGTCCGGGTTCGCGCCTGAGGCTTTGAGCAGGGCCTCCAGCAGCCCGCGGCGGTAGAACGTCTCCAGCGAGCCGGCGTTCAGGCCCCGCATCCCCAGCGGGAGCGCCTTCCACGGTGAGGTCCGCTCCTGCTCGCGTTCCAGCACCAGGACCGAGCAGCGTGCCAGTGCCAGCTCGCCGGCGAGGAACAGGCCCACCGGGCCGGCACCCGCGATCACCACGTCGTACACGTCGCGCCTCCTTCGACGTCTTATGGAGCATTGCTCCATAAATGGAACGGTACTCCATAGTGGATCGCTGCTCCAAACCTGCCAGAATGGCAGCCATGGCCCCACGGACACGTCAGGCGGAACGGCGCAGGCAGGTGCTCACCCGCGAGCGCATCATCGAGACCGCGGTCGAGCTGCTGGACGCGGAGGGAGAGGACGCGCTGACGGTCCGCGCGCTGACCGGCCGGCTGGCCACCGGTTCCGGCGCGATCTACTGGCACATCGGCAACATGAGCGAGCTGCTGGAAGCCGCGACCGACGCCGTCGTCGCCGCCGCCCTGGACCCGCGGCCCGCCGGCGCCGGCCGGGCGCGCGACACCGATCGGGCGCCCGAAACCGGCCGGGCGCGCGGAGCCGTCGGGGCGCTTGAGGCCGCGGGCACGCCTCAGGACGACATCCGCGCCGTCGCGCTCGGCCTCTTCGACGCGGTCACCGCACACCCATGGCTCGCCGGCCAGCTCGCGATCCAGTTCACCCGCAACCCCTGGGGGCCGGTGACCTTGCGGATCTTCGAGAGCATCGGCCGACCGGTCCGCGCGCTCGGCGTACCGCAGACGGACTGGTTCACCACGGCCTCGGCGCTGGTCCACTACTTGCTCGGCGCCACCACCCAGACCCGCCGGCACGCCGGCGACGACACCGCCCCCGCCTCAGAGGCGGAGCGCGCCGCGTTCCTCGACACCGCGTCCAGCGCCTGGCAGGAGCTCGACCCCGGCGACTACCCGTTCATCCGGGCCATCGCGGAGCAGATGCGCGAGCACGACGACCGCGAACAGTTCCTCGCCGGCATCGACCTCGTCCTCACGGGCATCACCACCCTCCACGCGGGATCGCTCAGTCGTGGCGCGGAAGGCCCGACACCTCGTGGTCGGCGTGGAAGAGGATCTCCTTGACGAGGGAACGGACGTGGGCGTCGCGGGCCCGATACACCACGCGGCGTCCCTCCCTGCGCGTCTGAACCAGTCCGCCGGAACGGAGCTTCGCCAGGTGCTGGGAGACGGAGGGGCGGGCCACGCCCAAGGTCGCGGTGAGGGTGCCGACGTCGTACTCACCGTGGGACAACAACCACATCAGCCGCAGCCGCGTGCCGTCGCTGAGCAGGCGGGACGCCTCCACCGCCGCGCTGATCTGCGCGTCGGTGGGCTGCTCGGGCGCGACGCCGGGATGGGAGTCGTCGTCGGGTGCGTACATGACTACATATGCTCTCCCGCCGAGCCGCACCGGGCAAACAGAGCGTGCCCCCGGGCGGGTCACCGGTGGGTGAGCAAGGGTGCGTGGTGGTCGATACCGTCCGGGCCGTCGGGGTCGGCGTGCACGGTGGCGGCCTTCAGCCTGGGCAGGTCGTGGATCAGCCGGTGCTCGGCCGCCACGGCCACGGCGTGCGCCTCGACCAGCGACAGCTCGTGGCTGACCTGGATGTCGACCTCGGCGCGCAGGGCGTGGCCGATCCAGCGCAGCCGTACCGTGCCCACGTGCCGGACGCCGGGCACGTCGGCGAGGATCCGCTCGGCCCGCTCGACCAGCTTGGGGTCCACCGCGTCCATGAGGCGGTGGTAGATCTCGCGGGCGGCGTCGCGCAGCACGAACAGGATGGCGACGGTGATCAGCAGGCCCACGATCGGGTCGGCGACGGGGAAGCCGAGCGCGGCTCCGCCCGCGCCGAGAAGCACGGCCAGGGAGGTGAAGCCGTCGGTACGGGCGTGCAGGCCGTCGGCGACGAGGGCGGCGGAGCCGATCTCGCGGCCCACCTTGATCCGGTAGCGGGCGACGAGTTCGTTGCCCAGGAAGCCTACGAAGCCGGCGCCGGCCACCCAGGCGAGTGCTTCGACGTTCTGCGGGTCGATGAGGCGTTTGACCGCTTCGTAGCCCGCGAGCCCGGCCGAGGCGGCGATGAGCAGCACGATGACGATGCCCGCCAGGTCCTCGGCCCGGCCGTAGCCGTAGGTGAAGCGGCGGGTGGCGACCCGGCGGCCGATCCAGAACGCGATGGCCAGCGGGACGGCGGTCAGCGCGTCGGCGAAGTTGTGCAGAGTGTCGCCGAGCAGCGCCACCGAGCCCGAGTAGGCGACGATGACAGCCTGCGCCGTGGCGGTGACCATGAGCGCCGCGAAGGAGATGGCCAGCACGCGCATGCCGCGGGCGCTGGACTCCAGGGCCGCGTCCGTCTTGCCGGCGCTGTCGTGGCTGTGCGGGGTGAGGACATGCTTGATCCCGCTCCACGCCCGCCTGATGCCACGGCCATGCCCGTGCCCGTGCCCATGTCCGTGCCCGTGCTGATCCGACATATCCGCCCTTCCTGTCCGAATCGGACGATGGGTGGAGTATATGTAGTCATGTGCGCACGCGACAACGAATCAGGTGCCACTCCTGCGCACCAGCACATGCCATGAACATGCAGGTCGGAATGACTCTCGCTTCTGACAGAATCCTCGCGCCCATGGTGCGGTCATGAAGAAAACTTTGAGCAGAATGATCAGAACGCTGACCTGCGGACACCTCGGAGTGAGAATCCGATCGTCAACACAAGATCGCGGGAGGTCAAGGCGGCTTTCCCGCCCGGGGCGCAATCCCTGCTCGGCATGAGTGAGGCGCGGACGCGGAGCGTCTTCCCATCGTGCCACCGGCCGGGATCGCGAACAACCATCCGTACCTCCGACAGCGCCCCGACGACGCCGAGCAGCTAGTTGGCACACCCAGTAAGTTCCCCACCCTCACTGGGAGAGGTTCATGGACCCGCAGGATGAGTTCGATCTGCCGGAAGCCCGCTGGAATCGTTTACCAGAACCCGACACACCAGACCTTCCGGATGCGTCGTGGAACGTCTTCCGGGACGTGCCCAGACCCGAATCCCCGTGGCCGCGCCGCCTGGCGGTCGCTCTGTCGGTGGCCCTCGTGCTGCCCCTGGTCAACGCCATGCCCGCGGCGGCCGAGTCCCGATCGGCCCCGGCGGTGCAGAAGGAGACCCCGGTCAAGGGCACGAGCGTGCCGGTGCAACCGCCGCAGCCGGATCTCGTCGCCGAGCGGGCGTGGCAGGCGGCGCCGGCCGTCACCTGGCCCAAGCCGCAGAAGGCGGAGCTGAGCAGGAGCAAGGCCCCGGCCGGGTTCCCCGTGCAGGTGGCCGCGGAGAAGAGCGGCAGCGACCCGGTGAGCGTGGAGCTGCTCGACACCGACCGTCTCGGCCTGGCGATGCGGGTGTCGCCGGGCCAGGGCGTCGCGGCGACCGCGAAGGCGGGGGACAAGAAGACCGAGCTGAAGATCGACTACTCCGGTTTCCGCTACGCCTACGGCGGCGACTACGGCGCCCGCCTCGGCGTGGTCAAGCTGGAGGAGTGCGCGCTCAAGTCGGCCACCGCCACGGCCGAGTGCCCGCAGCCGGAGCCGGTCAAGAGCAGCAACGACCCGAAGGCCGGCACGCTGAGCGCCGAGGTCGAGACCGGAGCCGTGTACGCGCTGGCCGCCGCCCCCTCGGGCCAGTCCGGCGACCACTCCGCCACCTCGCTCGGCCCCTCGGCCGAGTGGAGCGTCGGCACGCAGACCGGCGACTTCTCGTGGAGCTACGACCTGCGCACGCCCCCGTCGCTGGGTGGCGAGGAGCCGAGCCTGTCGATCGGCTACTCCTCGCAGAGCGTGGACGGTCGTACCGCCTCCACCAACAACCAGGCCTCCTGGGTGGGCGAGGGTTTCGAGCTCGACCCGGGCGGCTACATCGAGCGCCGCTACAAGTCCTGCATGATCGACGGTAAGAAGACCGGCGACCTGTGCTGGGACCAGGACAACGCCGTCCTGTCACTCAACGGCTCGTCGATCGAGCTGATCAAGGACGGCACGTCCAAGCAGTGGCGGCCCAAGCGTGACGACGGCACCCGCATCGAAGCCCTCACCGGCGCCACCAATGGCGACAACAACGGTGAGTACTGGCGGGTCACCACGGCCGACGGCACCCAGTACACCTTCGGCCAGAACCGCCTGCCCGGCTGGGCCAGCGGCAAGGCCGAGACGAAGTCGGTGCAGACGGTGCCGGTGTTCGGCAACAACAGCGGTGAGCCGTGCTACAGCAGCACCCCGGCCAACGCCTGGTGCCAGCAGGGCTACCGGTGGAACCTCGACTACGAGGTGGACACGCACGGCAACGCCACCACGTACTGGTACGCCCAGGAGAAGAACTACTACGGCCGCAACAGCAAGCCCGAGCAGGGCACCGTGTACGACCGCTCCGCGTACCTGACCCGCATCGACTACGGCTACCTGGGCACCGAGCTGTTCACCAAGAACCCCGCGGTCCGGGTGCTTTTCGAGACGGCCGAGCGCTGCCTGCCCAGCGGCACCGTCACCTGCGCGGCCGCCGAGCTGAAGAAGGAGACCGCGAGCCACTGGCCGGACGTGCCCTTCGACCAGATCTGCGACTCGGGCGTGAAGTGCACCGACCGGCTGGCGCCGACGTTCTTCACCCGCAAGCGGCTGACCAAGGTCACCACCCAGGTGCTCAACGCCGCGGGCCAGTACTACCCGGTGGACTCCTGGGCGCTGGCGCACCAGTTCCCCGCCACGGGTGACGGGCTGAGCCCGTCGCTGTGGCTGGCCTCCATCCAGCAGACCGGTCACGTGGGGGGCACCCTCACGCTGCCGAAGACCACGTTCAAGGGTGTGCAGCTGCCCAACCGGGTGGACGCCACCGAGGGCCGCGCGCCGCTGGTCAAGTGGCGGGTCCAGTCCGTCGACAACGGCACGGGCGGCGAGCTGAGGGTCAACTACAAGGCCGCCGGGTGCACGGCCGGCGCGCTGCCCGCCGCCGACAAGAACACCAAGCTCTGCTTCCCGCAGCGCTGGGCCCCGCCGAACGAAGGGGAGGTGACCGACTGGTTCCACAAGTACGTGGTCTCGCAGACGGTCGAGGTCGACCGGGTGGCCGCCTCCCCGCACGTGGTCACCGACTACGAGTACCTGGACGGCGCCGCCTGGCGCTACGCCGAGAACATCCTGGTCAAGCCCGAGCACCGCACGTGGTCGGACTTCCGCGGGTTCGGCAGGGTGCGGGTGCGTCAGGGCGACGGGCAGGACACCAAGCGCACGCTGACGGAGTACCGCTACTTCCGCGGCATGCACGGTGACAAGCAGGCCGACGGCTCCAAGCGCAACGTGCAGGTCGAGGACTCCGAGGGCGTCAAGCTGGACGACCTCGACCAGTACTCGGGCTTCGAGCGCGAGGAGATGCTGTACGACGGCGACGGCGGCGCCCTGCTGAAGGCCGTCGTCGAGACGCCGTGGTCGCTCAAGACCGCCGAGTCCACCCAGGGCGGCGTCACCAAGGCCGCGTACGTGGTCGAGCCCGAGTCCATGGTCAGCCGCACCGCGCTGCCCGGCGGCAAGTGGCGGCGCACCGGCGAGGCGCGCACGTACGACGCCAAGGGCCTGCTCACGACGGTCGAGGAGAAGGGCGACCTGGCCACCACGGGCGACGACAAGTGCACCCGCTACACCTACGCCCGCAACGACACGAGCTGGATGCTCGACTACACCAGCCGGGTCCAGAAGGTGGCCGCTCCCTGCACCACGTCCATGGCCAAGCTCGCCGATGAGGCGCTGATCTCCGACGAGAAGGTCCAGTACGACGGAAAGCCCTTCGGTCAGGCGCCGAGCAAGGGTGACGTGACCGCGGTGCAGCAGGTCGTCAACGCCGACGGCACCACGATCACCGACACCGCGCACACGTACGACGTCTACGGCCGCGAGACCAGCGAGACCGACACGGTCGGCACCAAGTCCGTGACCAGCTACACCCCGGCCACGGGCGCCCTGGCGACCGAGATCAAGGAGACCAACGACCTCGGCCACGTCGATCGCACGTTCATCGAGCCGGCCTGGGGCGAGCCCGTCGCCGAGATCGACACCAACAACCGCCGCGTCGACATGGAGCACGACGCGCTCGGCCGTCTGACCAAGGTCTGGCAGGCAGACCGGAACAAGGCCGGCGGGCAGTCGCCCAGCACCGAGTTCTCCTACACGATGCGGGCCGACGGCCCCAGCGTCGTCACCACGAGGACGCTGCGCGCCGACGGCGGTTACACCGAGAGTTACGAGCTGTACGACGGTCTGATGCGCCAGCGTCAGACCCAGGAGCCGGCGCCGACGGACGATCAGACTCAGGACCCCGCCCTGCGTGACGGTCGTACGATCACCGACACCTTCTACAACTCCCAGGGGGAGGACTACAAGCAGAACACCGGCTACTTCGCCACGGGCGCGCCGTCCACCGCCCTGCTCGCGGTGGCGGACGCGGATGTGCCGAACCAGGTCGTGACGCTGTTCGACGGCGTGGGCGACGCCCAGGCCCAGCTGCTCAAGGCCAAGGGCGTGGAGAAGTACCGCGTCAGCTCCAAGGACGAGGGCGACCGGGTGCACGTGACGCCGCCGCCCGGCGGCACGGCCACCACCCGCATCGGCGACGCCGAGGACCGGCTGATCGAGCTGCGCCAGTACAAGGGCGCCACCCCGACCGGCGAGTACGAGGCCACCAAGTACACCTACGACCACGCGGGACGCCTGTCCACGGTCACCGACCCGGCGGGCAACGTCTGGAAGCACCACTACGACTTCCGCGGCCGGGAGATCAGGACCGAGGACCCCGACAAGGGCGTCACGACGATGACGTACAACGACGCCGACGAGCTGGTCTCCACGACCGACTCGCGCGGCAAGACCCTCTGGTACGTCTACGACGCCCTGGGTCGTAAGACCGAGATGCGCGAAGGGTCGGCGACCGGCCCGCTGCTGGCCGAGTGGAAGTACGACGCGCTGGCCAAGGGCCACCAGAACGCCAGCATCCGGTACGTGGACGGGCAGGCGTACAAGGCGGAGATCAACGCCATCGACGCCGACTACCGTCCGCTGCGCGAGACCGTCACCATCCCGGCGCGGGAGGGCAAGCTGGCGGGCTCCTACCAGCTCAACACCCGCTACACGCTCGACGGCCAGGTGCAGTCGGTCAGCTTCCCCGCCGCCGGCGGGCTGGCCGAGGAGCAGGTCGTCTACAGCTACGACGGGCTGAGCCAGCCGGTCAAGGTCACCGGCCTGTCCACGTACGTGAACACGGCCCGCTACTCCAAGATGGGTGAGACCCTCCAGTACGAGCTGGGCGACAACGGCAAGAAGACCTGGCTCACCTTCACCCACGACGAGTCCACCCGCAGGCTGACCAGCATGCGGCTGGACCGCGAGAACACGACCAAGACCGACCTGGACGTCAACTACAGCTACGACGCCGTCGGCAACATCACCAGGATCAACGACCGGGCGAACCAGGACACGCAGTGCTTCACCTATGACCACCTGCGCCGGCTGACCTCGGCGTGGACGGCCACGGACGACTGCGCCAGCGGCTCACCCCAGTCCGGCACGATCGGCGGCGTGGCCCCGTACGCGGTCAGCTACGCCTACGACGTCACCGGCAACCGGACCAAGGAGACCAGGCACGCCTGGGGCGGCACCGCCGGTCAGGTGCGCGACTACACCTATCCCGCGGCGGGCGGCAAGCAGCCGCATGCGCTGAAGACCGTCGGGCAGGACCTGTTCGAGTACGACGCGGCGGGCAACACGACCAGGCGTAAGATCGGCGCCTCCGACCAGAGTCTGGTGTGGGACGCCGAGGGCAACCTGGAGTCGGTGACCGAGGCCGGCAAGACCACCTCGTTCATCTACGACGCCGAGGGCGACCGGCTGATCCGCAAGACGCCGACCGACGCCACGCTCTACATCGACGACATGGAGCTGCGCCTCGACTACGCCAAGGACACCGTCGAGCAGACCCGCTACTACACCATCGGCGACGACCCCATCGCGGTCCGCACCCCGGACGACCAGGTCTACTTCATGGCCAACGACCACCAGGGCACCGCGCAGGCCGCGGTGAACGCCGGCACCGGCGACCTGGCCGTCCGCAGGCAGACCCCGTTCGGCGAGGATCGCGGCGCCGCGCCACCCTGGTGGCCGGGGCAGCGCGGGTTCGTCGGCGGCACGAAAGACGCCTCGACCGGGCTCGTCAACCTGGGCGCCCGCGAGTACGACCCGAAGCTCGGCCGGTTCCTGTCGGTGGACCCGATCATCGACGACACCGATCCGCAGCAGCTCAACGCCTACGCCTACGCCAACAACAGCCCCGTCAGCATGAGTGACCCCGACGGGCAGTGGGTGTGGGTCGTGGTCGGCATCGGCGTCCGCGTCGGCGTCAAGTGGTGGCTGAAGAAGCAGGCCAAGAAGAAGGCGCGCGAACTCGCGCTCAGGAAGGCCAGGGAGCTGGCCAGGAAGAAGGCACTGGAGGAGGCCAAGAGGAAGGCCAGAGAGGAGGCCAAGAGGAAGGCCAGGGAGCTGGCCAGGAAGCGCGCGGCCGCCGAGGCCAGGCGCAAGCGGCTGGAGGCGGCCAAGAGACGCGCGGCAGAGGCGAAGAAGCGGGCCCGCGAGGCCGTGCAGCGGCGCCGGGCGGCGGCCAAGGCCCGCCGGGAGGCGCGGAAGGCCGAACGCGAGGCGGCGGCCAAGCGCCGCGCCGCCAAGGCCGCCCAGCGGCGCAACCACCGGGCCGGCCGGCTCCCGGCCGGCATCAGGGAGGCGCGCTCGCGTCCCGCCAGGCGGCCCACGAGCCACCGCTCCACCCAGCGGCAGTCACCGCCCAAGGCGAGCAGGCAGCCGGCACAGCCACGGCCGAGCCAGGTCTACCGCAACGACGGCAGCGTGCAGCCGACCCAGTCGTACACCGTGTACGGCAACGGCCGGATGTACCCGCAGGGCAGGCCACCGTCGAACCTGCCGAACGGCGGCGGCAGCGGCCAGGCCAACCGGCAGATCACCCAGGCCGACGACTTCGAGATGGAGGTCAACACCAGGCGAGGGGCCGTGGCTCACCTGGGGATGCGTGGCGGGAAGCTGGGCGATGACATCGCCGACTTCTTCGACATCTTCCTGGGCGGCCTCGGCTGATCCCGATCTCGGAGCGACCGGCGCGGGACCTTCACGGTCCCGCGCCGGTGGCGCGTTATGAGCAGGCCCCGGCCTCCGGCGCTTCCTGAGCGGCTCCCTTCCTCTAGCCGCGCTTCGTCCGCATCGAGAAGGCCCTGATCACGGTCGGCGGTTTCGAGCGGACCCCCGGCAGCAAGGGCGTGGTGGTCCGCTGGAGCAAGAACGGCGCCACCTTCATCCGCCGGTACGACCCTCAACGGCACCGTCAAGCGCACCTGGAAGGTACGCGGTCGCCCGGTCGGCCACGGGCTCGGGACGTTCTCCCCGTCCGGCCGCCGCTTCGTCACCGCGTGCACCTCACGGGAGCGGGCAGCCTGCGTCTGGGGCACCGCCACCGGCAAGGCCGTCACCCGGATCAAGGTGGCCGACCGGCTCCCGGTGCTCGGCCGCACACCGACCTGATCACGAACCCAAGATCGACATGAAACCCGGCGCCGGGCGAGCCCGAGGCGATCAGCGGGATCGCGTCGGAGGGGAGCACGTACAGGTGTTCGTCCGCGGCCCAGCCGAGCAGCCTGCGGCGAGTGGCGCGGGCCTGCGCCGGGTCCTGGCAGAAGCAGCTGTTGTGCTCCGGGTACGTCAGTTGCAGCGGGGTGTGCAGGATGTCACCGGCGAACAGGGCCCGGTCGTCGCCGGACGCCAGCTTGACCACGCTGGAGCCGGGAGTGTGGCCGGGGGCCGCCTCCAGGCACAGATTCGCGTCGATGGTGTGGCTGTGCTCCCATAGCCGTACCTGGCCGGCGGCGTGCACGGGGGCGATGCCGGCTTCGAAGACGTTCTCGTTGACACCGCCGGCGATCGACGGGTTGTTCGCGGGGTCGAAGAACGCGAAGTCCGCCTTGGGCATCAGGTAGGTGGCGTTGGGGAAGGTGGGCACCCATTCACCGTCGGCCAGGCGGGTGTTCCAGCCGACATGGTCGACGTGCAGGTGGGTGTTGATCACCAGGTCGACGTCCTCGGGCCGGACCCCGGCGCCGGCCAGGTGGCCGAGGTAGCCGAGTTTCAGATTGCTCCAGTACGCGGCGCCCGGGAGGGTCTTGTCGTTGCCGATGCCGGTGGCGATCAGGATGACCCGGCCCTCGCTGCGCAGCAGCCAGGTCTGGAAGGCGCTGTTGACCATGGTGCTCCCGCCGTCCAGATGGTCGGGCTCCAGGCCCGCACGGTGCTCCTGCCAGGCATCGGCGGGCAGGTCGGGGAAGAACTGGTCGGTGGACATCACCGGACCGTGCATCTCCTCGATCCGGACAGTGGTGACATCGCCGAGCTTGAGCTCGTTCATGAGCGGGTCCTTCTTGCCGTCGTGTCGGGTAAGCAGCATGTGCGGATACGCCGTGTTTTCGGATGTGCCCTGGTTTCGGGCATGCCGAAGGCACGTGTGTCGTGTGGTGGAGAGAGAAGAGGCGAACGCCGGGAACGGGAGCGCGGACCGGCTACTCGGGCAGCGCCGGCAGCCGCGGTTGCTCAGCCGGTGCCTGAGCGCCGCGCCATTGGGTGGCCGCGGTGTGCGCCAGCAGCGTCATCGCGGCCTGCGATGGCGAGCCGGCCTCGGTGGTCGCGATGACGACCACCTGGCCGCTCTCGGTGCGCAGCGCCGCGATCGCCGGATCGTGCGGGAACCGCCCGGAGGCGGCCCGTAGCGTGCCCACCACGGTGCGGGCCTTGGTCGGCCGGTCCTCGTACAGCTCGCGGGTGTGCTCGTCCAGGAACACCAGGCGCGCCATGTTCGGCCGCCGCCCTGGGCGATCGGGGCCGTCCGGGTCCAGGTGCCCGGCGAACAACGCGTGCCCGGCCGGGCTCCACGCGAGTACGTCGCTGCTGCGGCCCAGCATCACGGCCGGTACGTCCGCGAGGGTTCGCATCAGTTGCCGGGCCGCCTCGCCCGCCCGTTCCGGCGCCGCCCGCCGCCCTGCCGGACGGCCTCGGGAGCCGGCGGCCAGCCGGTGCAGGTGACGGCGTCCGGCCTCGTTCAGCCGCAGCGCGGGGGCGATCGCCTCCAGGACCTGCGGTGAGGCGTTGACCGACAGGCCCTGCTCCAGCCGCGCGTAGTACGACGCGCTCACCCCGGCCAGCATGGCCAGCTCCTCGCGCCGCAGCCCCGGCACCCGGCGCTGGTCACCGCACGTCCGCACACCGAGTTCCTCGGGGCTCACCTGCGCGCGCCGGGTCCGCAGGAACTCGCCGAGCTGCCGTCGTCCGTCCATGACCTCCAGTATTCGCCTTCACCGCGTCCCCGGCCGCACCCTGCCAGTGTCAGGCACGATTCCGGCCTGGTCGAAGAGGTGGTGGACGCGTCCTGCTCAGGCGGCGCTCGTGACCGGCGCCGACCGAGGGCTGGGCCGCCATTTCGCCCGCCGGCTCCTGGAACGCCGCGCGGCGCGGGTTTACGCGACCGCCCGGTGACTGCAGCGCGGGCTACGACGGGCCCAAGGGCGACCCGGGCGTCGCCGTACGGCCGGCCTGGACGGGGTCGAGGCAGGCGAGGTCGAGGTGATCGCCGACGCGTGGAGCGCCCACGTCAAGCGGGCGCCGGCCGACCACCCCACCCGGCTGAGCGACGAGATCCGCGCCGGCATCGTCTGATCAGGACGTGCGGAGCCGGCGAAAGCACACATCGGATGACGGACGGGCGCTAGTTGAGCCTGGCTCCGTCAGGACCTGAGGCGTCATCGTGCGACGGCGTTGACGCGGGGTCGTAGGCGGGGGGAGTGTCGGACTGCCACCAGGAGTTCCTGCGGGTGCTCACCGTGTAGCCCTCTCCGCCGTACAGAGATTCGTAGCGGACTTCCAGATCCATCCGCCGCGTGATGAGTTCCAGGAACGCGTTGTTCGCGGCCGGGTTGTAGTCGTCCACGGTCAGCAGGTAGTCGGTGTATCCGGGTGGGACGCCCATGCCGTCGGAGAGCGCTGACGCGCGTGGTTGAGGAGCGATGTCCCTGCGTACGTGCCTCGACGTCTCCCTGTTCCACGACCCCAGTTCTTTGCCGTCCAGCCAGACGCGGGTGCCGGTGATGATGGCGGGGCCGAGGCCGGTGTTCACCATCCAGATGCCCGCTCGCTGCCCCGCCGAGATCTTCAGCCGCAGCTGGAGGAGGGGGCGCAGCGTGTGCCGGTTGTGCAGGCGGGTGGCGCGCACCTGGTAGGCGGACACCACGAGCGAGGCGATGGCGATGACGACGGCGCTCAGGGCTATGACCGTCTGTGAGTCCATGCTGGCTCCTGCTGTGAAACCGCCGCGGACACAGTGCTGAACCGATCACCTTGTCAACTCCCGGCTGAACCCCGAAAGTTCCGGTGACCGGCACGCGGTCCCCGCCTTCTGCGAGAAGGCGGGGACCGCGTCGGGTGCGTCATCGGCCCACCCCGAGCGCGACCAGCCGTGGGTAGGGGGTACTCATGACGTGCTGTGCCCAGGACGAAGTGGCTGTGGGGACCGCGCCGCCGGACAGGATCGAACCGGGGGAGAAGGTGAGCCGGCGCGCCGAGTCGTGCGACCTGTCGATCAGCATGGGAACCGAGGGCGAGGTCGCGCACCGGCGACTCCGAAAGTTTCGGGAAAATACTTAAATGTTTCTCTGTCGCAGACGGCCCGGATTGCCTATTGTTTCGAACAGACGCGTTACGGGGCGGCCGTATCAGGCCCATCTGATGCTGCTGCGAGTCTGGGAGTAGGTCATGCCCACGAAACATTTCGGTATCCGGCCGTGGTGAACGGTGACGCCCGGCTGACGCTTCCCGACCTGCTCGCACGTCGCGCCCAGGAACAGCCGGACAGCCCGGCCCTCGTGGTGGCCGAGGTCGGGACGCTCTCGTTCGGCGCATGGGACCGGCGCTCCAACGCGGTCGCCCGCGCGCTGATCGATCGCGGCCTGCCGTCCGGCCACCGGGTCGGGCTGCTGTTCGACGAGCGGGACTGGATCGACCTCGCCGTCGCCTGGTGCGCGGTCATGCGGGCCGGTTGCGTCGCCGTGCCGCTGTCCGGCCGGCTGGCCCCCGCCGAGGTACGCCACGCGCTGACCGACTGCTCCGTGAGCGCCGTGCTGCACGGGGCCAGCGTCGATCCGCCGGACGTGAACGCCTGGCGGGCGACACCGGCGGAACTGGATCGGGGGGACGAGGGCCCCGTGCGGCGGGACGTCTTCCCCGGCGGGCTGGCGCAGATCATCTACACGTCCGGCACCACGGGCCGGGCCAAGGGGGTCGGCGCCACCCATGCCAACCTCGCCTACGGCGTCTCCGCCGAGCCCCGGCGCCGCACGCTCCTGCACTCCCGGCATTTCCTGCATGCCTTCCCCATCGGCAGCAACGCCGGACAGACCATGCTGGTCAACTCCCTGGGCGCCCGCCCGGCCGCGCTGACCCTGCCGCGCTTCACGCCCGCCCGCTTCGCCCGGCTGATCGAGTCGTACGGGGCGGGGACGGTCTTCGTGGTGCCCGCCATGGCCATCGAGCTGCTCAACGCCCGCGTCCAGGAACGCCACGACCTGTCGAGCGTACGGCTGCTCGGCTCCACCGCGGCCAGCCTGCCGCCCGCCGTGGCGGCCGGGATGGCCAAGGCGTTCCCGAAGGCGACGATCGTCAACTACTACACCTCGACCGAGGCGGCTCCGGCGCAGACCGTGATGATCGTGGACCCCGCGCGGCCCGCGTCGGTCGGACGGCCCTCCTCGGGCGGCGATCTCAAGATCGTCGCGGCGGACGGGCGGCGCGCGAAGGCCGGGGAGCGGGGGGAGGTCTGGCTGCGCTCGCCCGCCGGGACCCGCTCCTACTACCGCGACCGGCGGTTGAGCGACGACATCTTCCGTGACGGCTGGGTGCGCATGGGCGACGTCGGCTACCTCGACGAGGACGGCTACCTCTACCTCGTCGACCGCGAGAGCGACGTCATCAAGTCGGGCGCGCACAAGGTGTCCACCCTGCAGGTGGAGGCCGCGTTGTACGAGCATCCGTCGGTCGCCGAGGCCGCCGTGGTCGGGGTGCCGCATCCGGTGCTCGGCCGGGTCACCGCGGCCGCCGTCGTGACCCGCTCCCCGGTCACCACCGCCGACCTCCGGACGTTCCTGATGGACCGGCTCGCCAGGCACGAGTTGCCGAGCCGGTTGCTGTTCGTGCCCGAGCTGCCGAAGAACCACCTCGGCAAGGTGGTGAAGTCGCGGCTGCGCGACCTGCTCGTGCCGCCGGCGGACGGCTCCACGTGACCACTGTGAAGACAGAAAGAACGCACATGACGCACTGCCAGGAGAGCATTCCGGCCTCGTTCGTTCAGCAGGACATGTGGGTCGGCGAACGCATGGGGGCGGGGCTGACGTACCACATGCCGCTCGCCCTGTGGTTCGACGGCGCTCTCGACGTGTCCGCGCTGCTCGGCGCGTGCGCCGGGGTGGTCGCCCGGCATCCGGTGCTCGCCACCGCCGTCGCGGAGAGCCGCGACGGGCTTCGGCTGGTCCCCGCCGCCGAACCGGCCGTGACGATCGCCCACCTGCCCGATCCCGCGCCCGACGCCCTCCAGCGGTTGATCGGGCAGGAGAGCGCGCGGGAGTTCGACCTGGAGAAGGGGCCGCTGGCCAGGTTCACGCTCGTGCCGGCCGGATCCGGGCGGCACCTGCTGCTGTTCGTCGCCCACCATCTGGTCTTCGACGGCATGTCCAAGGACATCCTGGTACGTGACCTCGCCCAGCTCTACGCGTCCGGCTCGGGCGGGGCGGTCGAGCCGTTGCCGTTCGCCTGGCGGGAGCCGGAGCCGGAGGTGCTGGACGCGGCGCGGGAGTTCTGGGCCGGGCGCTGGACGGAGCCGGCCGAGATCGTGCTGCCGGGGCAGCGGCGTACCGGCAGACGGTACGGGCCCGGTGCGCAGATCGACGCCGGGCTCGACCACGAGCTGAGCCGCTCCGCCGCCAAGGCCGCGGCGGCGACCGGCGCGTCGGTCTTCGAGGTGCTGCTCGCCGGGGTGCACGCGCTGCTGTTCAGGTACGGCACGGAGAACGTGGCGGTCGCGATCGACGTGACCACGCGCGGTACCGGGACGCGTGACCACATCGGCCCGTTCGTCGGCGAGCTGCCCGTGCTGTCGCGGCCCGAGTCCGGTCAGGCGTTCCGCGCGTTCGTCCGGGGACTGCGCGACGAGCTGCGTGCGGTGTACAGGTTCCGTGAGGTGCCGCCCGGGCGGATGCTGGGCCAGGGGGCCCGGGGCGCCGCCGTCCCCGTGTCGATCAGTTACCGCAGGCGGGAGGCCGACCCCGTCTTTCCCGGCGTGAACGTCACCGTGGACCGCATGATGTTCGGCGGAGGCGCGCGGAACCCGCTGCACCTGCAGGTCCTGGACGGTCCCGACGGGCTGGCCCTGTGCGTCCGGTACGACCCGGCGGCGGTGGACCGGGACGTCGCGGCCCGGTTCGCCGACGGTCTGCGTGCCCTGCTGCGCCACGCCGCCGACGACCCCGAGGCCCGGCTGGGCGAGCTCGACGTCATGCCCGAGGCGGAGTCGCGGCGGATGCTCGTCGAGTGGAACGACACCGAGGTCGCCCATCCCGCCGGGGCGACCTTGCCGGCTCTGTTCGCCGAGCAGGTGCGGGCCCGTCCTGACGCGTGCGCCGTCACGTTCGGGGAGCGGTCGCTCACCTACGCGGAGCTGGACGCGGCGGCCGCACGGCTGGCCGTCAGGATCCGGCGCGCCGGGGTCGGGCGCGGGGAGCTGGTCGCCGTGCACCTGCGGCGATCCGACCTGCTGCTGGTCTGCCTGCTCGCCGTGCACAAGGCGGGGGCCGCGTATCTGCCGCTCGATCCCGACCATCCCGCGGAACGGCTCGCCATGATCGTGGCCGACGCCCGTCCCGCGCTGCTGCTGTCCGAGACCGCCGCGCCGGACGGGTTGCCCGGGCCCGTGCTGCTGGTGGATCCCGCGCTCCCGGCCGACGGGGCACCGGCCGCGAGCCCGGCGCCGGAGGAGCCGGTCGCGGGTCTGGTGGCGGAGGAGCCGGTACGGCCGGCGTCGCCGGAAGAGACGGCCTACGTCATCTACACCTCCGGATCGACGGGACGGCCCAAGGGGGTCGAGGTCGATCACGGCAACCTGGCCAACCTGCTGCTCGCCATGCGCGACCGGCTCGGGTCCGCGCCCGGTGACACCTGGCTCGCGCTCACCTCGCCCGCGTTCGACATCAGCGCCCTTGAGCTGTACCTGCCGCTGATCGTGGCCGGCCGGGTCGTCGTCGCGCCCCACGACGCGGTGCGGCGGCCGGAGGCGCTGGCCCGGCTGGTCGCCGCGCAGGGCGTCACGCACGTGCAGGCCACGCCGTCGGTGTGGCGGCTGCTGCTGCCTGGCGGCCTGGCCGGGGTGACCGCGCTGGCCGGGGGAGAGGCGCTGCCGCTTCAGCTCGCGCGGGAGTTACGCGCCCGCTGCGACCGCGTCGTCAACGTGTACGGCCCGACCGAGACCACCATCTGGAGCACGTACGGCGAGCCGGGCGAACCCGATGCGCCGATCACCATCGGCCGCCCCCTCGCCAACACCCGGATCTACCTGCTCGACGCGGCCATGCGGCCGGTGCCGATCGGGGTGCCGGGCGAGCTGTGCATCGGCGGGGCAGGGGTGGCGCGGGGCTACCGGGGCAGGCCCGCGCGGACGGCCGAGCGATTCGTCCCCGATCCCTTCGGTCCTCCCGGGGGACGGCTGTACCGTACCGGCGATCTGGCCCGCTACCGGCCCGACGGCGAGATCGAGTTCCTCGGCCGCCAGGACGGGCAGGTCAAGCTGCTCGGCCATCGGGTCGAGCTCGGCGAGATCGAGACCCGGCTGCGGGAGCACCCCCAGGTCGGCGAGACAGCGGTGGTCGTCCGTGGTGGGGACACGGACGACCACCGCCTGATCGCGTACGTCGTCCCCGCGCCGGGCCGGGCCGCCCCCGACGCCGGCGCCCTGGCCGCCCACCTGGCCAGGACCCTGCCCGCCGCCACGGTGCCGAGCGCCTACGTGGTGCTGGACGCCCTGCCGCTGAACCCGATCGGCAAGCTGGACCGCGCCGCCCTCCCCGACCCCTCCGCCGCCACGGGCCGAAACCCGGACTCGAACTCGAACTCGGACTCGAACTCGGACCCGGACCCGGACCTGGACCCGGACCGTGGGGAGAGGCTGGTCGAGGAGGTGCGGCGGATCTGGTGCGAGGTGCTGGAGCTGGACGACGTCGGCCCCGACGACGACCTGTTCGACCTCGGCGGGCACTCGCTCACCATCACGCAGATCTCGGCCAGGATCAGGGACGGCATCGGCGTGGACGTGTCGCTGGACGCCTTCTTCGACGATCCGACCATCACCGGGGTCGTCGAGGAGATCGTCCGGCTCCGCGGGGCCGGGACGGACGAAGGGGACGCCCGGCCGGCGGAGATCCTGCCTCGCCCGGACGGGGTCGATCCGCCGCTGTCGTTCGTCCAGGAACGGCTGTGGTTCCTGCAGCGGTTCGACCCGGACGACGCCTCGTACAACATGTACCTGGTGTTGCGGCTGCGCGGCGAGCTGGACATCGGTGCGCTGGATGCGGCGCTGCATGCGGTGGTCGCCAGGCACGAGAGCCTGCGCACGTCGTTCGCCGACGTGGACGGCGAGCCGATCACGGTCGTCCATCCGCCCGGTCCCGTGGCCTGCGAACGCCTCGACCTGTCGGGCTCGCCCGACCCGGAGGAGCGGGCGCTGCGGCTGGTCGCCGACCGGACGAACCAGCCGTTCGACCTGGCCGGGGTGCCGCCGCTGCGGATCAGCCTGCTCCGGCTCGGGCCGCTCGACCACGTGCTGTGCTTCGTGCTGCACCACATCATCGCGGACGGGACCTCGCTCGGGGTCCTGTTCGATGACCTGTTCGCCCTCTACCAGGCGCGGACGCGGGGCGAGGAGGCGGATCTCGTGCCGCTCCGGGTCCAGTACGGCGACATCGCGTTGTGGCAGCGGGAACGGGACTCGGGCGAGGCCGCCGCGGAGTCGCTGGCCTACTGGCGCGAACAGCTCGCCGGCCCGCCCGTGCTCGACCTGCCCGCCGACCTGCCCGGCGGGGAGCGGCCCGAGGGCGCGTTCCACTCCTTCCCGGTGCCCGCCGAGCTGGTGTCCCGGCTGGAGCGGCTGGCGCAGGAGCACAACGCGTCGCTGTTCATGGTGCTGGTCGCCGCCTACCAGGTGCTGCTGGCCCGGCACACGGGGCAGGACGACATCCTGGTCGGCACGCCGTGGGCGACCAGGGACCGGACGGAGCTGGAGCCGGTCATCGGGTACCTCACCGACACGCTGGTCCTGCGCGGCGACCTCGCGGGGGATCCGGTCTTCTCCGACCTGCTCGACGCGACCCGCCGCACCGTGCTCGACGCGCACGCGCACCGGACCGTGCCGTTCGAACGGCTCATCGGCGAGCTGGGCGTGCCGCGCGACCTCCATCGCAATCCGCTGCTGGCCACCATGATCATTCTGCACAGCCAGGCGGGGGAGGGGACGCCGCCGGAACGGGTCGGCGACCTCGGGGTGGAGCTGTTCGACGGCGGGTATCGCCAGGCGAAGTTCGATCTGTCCCTGGAGACCTGGCGTAACGAGCAGGGGCTGCTCGCGGTGCTCGGCTACGACGCCACCCGGTATCGCGCGGCCACCGTGGAGGGGCTGGCCGCGCGGTTCGAGGTGCTGCTCCAGGGCATCGCGGACGCCCCCGGCACCCCGATCTCGCGGCTGCCCATGCTGACGGAAGCCGACGCGGCCGTCCTGGCGAACTCCGGCGCGGACGCCCTGGCGGGCTCTGGGGCGGCTGTCCTGGACGCCTCGGCGCGGGGTGACGTGGAGGCCCGTCGCGGCGTCGCGGAGACGGTGCCCGCGCTCATCGAGCGGGCCGTCGCCGCCACCCCCGATGCCACGGCGCTGCTGTGGGACGGCGAGACGATGAGCTACGCCCGACTCGACGCCAGAGTGGCGCGGCTCGCGGCGGACCTGCGGCGGCGTGGCGTCGCGGGCGGGTGCGTGGTCGGGGTCTGCCTGCGGCGCTCGGCCGAGGCCGTCGTGGCGTTGCTGGCCGTGTGGCGGGCCGGGGGCGCGTACCTGCCGCTCGATCCGGACTATCCCGACGAACGGCTCGCCTTCCTGATCGCGGACAGCACCGCACGCCTGGTGGTGACCGACGCCGATCTCGCGCCGAGGTTGCCGGCGGAGACGGTCGTGCTCGTTTCCGGCGGCGAGCCAGGGTCCGGCGGCGAGCCGGGGCCCGGCGACGACCGGTGGGCCGGCGGCCGGCAGCCGGTCGAGCCGGACGACCCGGCGTACGTGATCTACACCTCCGGATCGACGGGCCGGCCGAAGGGGGTGCTGGTCGAGCACGGCAGCCTGGCAGGACGTGTGCGCTGGATGCGGGAGGCGTACGGCATCGGGCCGGACGACCGGGTCGCGCAGTTCGCCTCGCTCAGCTTCGACGCCCACGCCGAGGAGCTGTACCCGGCGCTGACGGCCGGCGCGGGCGTGCTGCTCCTGCCCGACGGCGCCGCGTCACTGCCGGACGTGCTGCGGACCGCGGCCGGTGGCCGGGTCACCGTGCTGGACCTGCCCACCGCCTACTGGCACCGCCTCACCGAGGCGCTCGACGACGTGACCTGGCCGCAGCCGCTGCGGCTGGTGATACTCGGCGGCGAACAGGCGCACGCGGCGGCGGTGGCCAGGTGGCGCGACAGGTTCGGCGACCGGGTACGGCTGGTCAACACGTACGGGCCCACGGAGGCCACCGTCATCGCCACGGCCACCGACCTCGGTGAGGCGGACACCGCCGGCCGATCGGCGGTACGACGGCGCACGTCCTCGGCCCGTACGGCGAGCCCGTGCCGCCGGGCTTCCCCGGCGAGCTGTGCCTGGGCGGGGAGGGGCTGGCGCGGGGCTATCCGGGACATCCGGGGCTGACGGCCGAGCGGTTCGTCCCCGATCCGTACGGCCCGCCGGGGTCCAGGCTCTACCGGACGGGCGACCGGGTGCGCCGGCGGCCGGACGGGACGCTGGAGTTCCTGGGCCGGTTCGACGCCCAGGTGAAGGTCCGCGGCTTCCGGGTGGAGCCGGGTGAGGTGGAGACCGCCCTGCTGGCCCATCCGGGTGTCCGCCAGGCGGTGGTGACGGCGGACGGGGAACGGCTGGCCGCGTACGTGGTCGGGCCGGCCGGGCCGGACGAGCTGCGTACGAGTCTGGCCGCGACCCTGCCGGCCCATCTGGTGCCCACGGCCTGGGTGAGCCTGGCGGAGCTGCCGCTCACGATCACCGGAAAGGTGGACGTGGCCGCCCTGCCCGCGCCGGGGCCCGGCCCCGTCGCGGAGTTCGTGCCGCCGCGCACGGACGCCGAAGTGCTCGTGGCCGGGATCTGGGGTGAGCTGCTGGGTGTCGAGGCGGTCGGCGTCAACGACGACTTCTTCGCCCTCGGCGGGCATTCCCTGCTGGCGACCCGGGTCGCGGCCCTGCTGCGGAACGCACTCGACACGGAGGTGCCGATCCGCACGGTGTTCGACCATCCGACGGTCGCCGGGCTCGCGGCGGCGGTCGAGAGGCTGGTGATCGAGGAGCTCGCCGCGCTCACCGACGCCGAGGTCGCGGATCTGCTGGAGGTGGGGGAGTGACCGACTCGGAGACCTCGCCGGAGGCATCGTCCGGGGCTCTGTCGGCGGCCAAGCAGGCGTTGCTGGCGCAGCGGGGGGGGGGCGGGGCGGGGGGGGGGGGGGGGCGC
>NZ_BAAAMU010000009.1:0-11744 GCF_039529435.1 Nonomuraea maheshkhaliensis | reverse complement strand
GTTGTCGCACGCGCAGGAGCGGCTGTGGTTCCTGGAGCAGTTCGCGCCGGGCACCGCCCAGCTCACCATCCCGATCAGGCTGCGGCTGCGCGGCCCGCTGGACGCCGGCGCCCTGGCCGCCGCGCTCGACGCCGTCGTGGCCGGGCACGACGCGCTGCGCATGCGCTTCCCCGCCACGGGCGACGGCCGCCCGCGCGTGGTCCTCGCCGACGACGCCACGTTTCCGCTGACCGTACGCGACGCGCCCGGCGAGGACACGGCGAAGGCGCTGGCCGAGCAGTTCCTGGCGATGCCGTTCGACCTCGTGGCGGGCCCGTTGGCACGGGCGCTGCTGGTGCGGCTGGGCGACGACGATCATGTTCTGGTGCTCGCGGTGCACCACATCGCCGCCGACGGCTGGTCGGCCGACGTGCTGATGCGCGAGGTCTTCACCCGCTACGACGGCCGCACGCCGCCCACCCCGCAAGTGGGGTACGGCGACTACGCGGCCTGGCAGCGCGGCCTGGCCCCTTCCCCGCGCGACCTGGACTTCTGGCGGGACAGGTTGGCCGGCCTGGAGCCGCTGGACCTGCCGGCCGACCGGCCCCGCCCGCCGGAGCGAACCTACACCGGCGCCGCGCACCCGTTCACCCTGAGCCGGGAGGCGGCCGCCGGGCTGGCCCGGCTCGGGCGCGAGCACCGGGCCACGCCGTACATGATCATGCTGTCCGCGCTCGCCGCGCTGCTCGGCCGGTACGCCGGCGTCGAGGACGTCGCCATGGGGTCGCCGGTGGCCGGCCGCCAGGTCCCCGAGCTGGACGGCGTGATCGGCTGCTTCGTCAACATGCTGACCATGCGGGTGGACCTGACGGGCGACCCGACGTTCGCCGAGCTGGTCGACCGGGTGCGGAGCGTCGTCCTGGACGCCTTCGCCCACCAGGACCTGCCGTTCGAGCAGCTCGTCTCGGAGCTGGACCTGCCGCGCGACGTGTCCAGGTCGCCGCTGTTCGGCGTGATGTTCGCGATGCAGAACTACCGGAACGAGGCCGTCGATCCGCCTGCCGGGCTGACCGTGGCCGACTTCCCCGTGGACGCCTGGGCGACCCGCTACGACCTGGAGCTGTACGTCGGCGACGACTCGGGCGGGATGTTCGTCTACAACACGGACCTGTTCGAGCCGGACACCGTCGAACGCCTCGCCGGCCACCTGTGCACGCTGCTGGAACGGGTCGCGGCCGGGCCGGACGTGCGGCTCTCGGGGATCGACCTGCTCGGCGCGGACGAACGCCGCCTGGTTCTGGAGGTGTGGAACGACACCGCGGCCGACTTCCCCGGCGACGCCACGCTGCACGGCCCCATCGAGGAGCGGGCGGCGCGTACGCCCGACGCGGTCGCGGTGCGCTTCGAAGGACGCGCGCTGACGTACGGCGAGGTGAACGCGGCGGCGGACCGGGTCGCGCGCACGCTGCGCGGCCTCGGCGCGGGCCCGGGGTCGGTGGTCGCCGTGTGCGCCGAACGTTCGCTGGAGCTGCTGCCCGGCCTTCTCGGCGTCCTCAAGGCGGGTGCGGCGTACCTGCCGATCGACCCCGACTATCCGCCGGACCGGATGGCGTTCATGCTGGCGGACGCCGTACCGGCGGTGGTGCTCACCCAGAGCGGGATCCGCCCGTCGCTGCCGTACACCGCCGCGACCATCCTCGACCTGGACGATCCGGACGTCTGGACCGGCGCTTCGGGCCCGCTGCCCGACGTACGGCCCGACGACGTCGCCTACGTCATCTACACTTCCGGTTCCACCGGCCGGCCCAAGGGCGTGCCGAACACCCACGGCGGCATCGCCAACCGGCTCGACTGGATGCAGGAACGGTTCCGGCTGGGAGACGCGGACGTCGTGGCGCAGAAGACGCCGCTGAGCTTCGACGTGTCGGTGTGGGAGCTGTTCTGGCCGCTGCGCAGCGGGGCGAAGCTGGTGCTCGCGACGCCGGGCGGCCACAAGGACGCCGCGTACCTGCGTGAACTGATCGTCACGGAAGGCGTGACCACCGCCCATTTCGTCCCGTCGATGCTGGCCGTCTTCCTCGCCGAGCACGGCGCCGGGGGCGCTGCCGACAGCGCCGGCGGTTGCGGCTCGCTGCGGCGGGTGATCTGCTCGGGCGAGGAACTGCCCGCCGACCTGGCCCGCCGGTGCGCCGCGACGCTCCCCGCCGCCGAACTGCACAACCTGTACGGTCCCACCGAGGCGGCCGTGGACGTGTCCGCCTGGCACTGCCTGCCCGCCACCCTGACCTCGGCGGCCCGCGTCCCGATCGGCACTCCCATCGCCAACACCACCCTGTACGTCCTGGACGCCGCCATGTCCCCGGTGCCGATCGGGGTGCCGGGGGAGCTGTTCATCGGCGGAGCCGGCCTGGCCAGGGGTTACCTGAACCGTCCCGCGCTCACGGCCGAGCGGTTCGTGCCGGACCCGTACGGCCCGCGGGGATCGCGGCTCTACCGCACCGGCGATCTCGTCAGACGCCGCTCCGACGGAGTGCTGGAGTTCCTCGGCCGGCTGGACGCCCAGGTCAAGCTGCGCGGGCTGCGCATCGAGCCCGGCGAGATCGAGGCCGCCCTGCGTGCCCTGCCCGCCGTCGGGGACGCCGCCGTGATCGTCCGCGACGACCGCCTGGTCGCCTACGTCACCCCGGACGCCGACCGGACCGGACCCGCCGACGGTGCGGACGTCCTGGAGGCGGTGCTCGATCATGGCGCGCTCCGGGCCGAGCTGAAGAAGACCCTCCCCGACTACATGGTCCCCGCGGCCTACGTCACGCTCGCCGCCCTGCCCCTGAGCCCCAACGGCAAGCTGGACCGCCGCCGCCTCCCCCCACCCGTGGCCGCCAGGGACGCCACGGTCGAGTTCATCGCGCCGGACACGCCCACGGAACGGACGCTGGCCGCGATCTGGGGCGAGCTGCTGGGCGTCGAGGCGGTCGGCGTGGCCGACGACTTCTTCGACCTCGGCGGCCATTCCCTGCTCGCGACCCAGGTGGTGGCCCGGCTCCGCCAGCAGGCGGGCGCCGTGGTCAGCGTCATGGACGTGTTCAAGCACCGCACCCTCGGCGAGCTGGCCGCGCTCGCCGACATTCCGCCGGACCGGCGCGGCCCCCGCTCGCTGCTGCACCGGCTGACCGCCGCCCGGAGCACGAGCGCCGTCCTGAGTTACGTGTGCGTCCCGTACGGCGGCGGCAGCGCCGTCGTCTACCAGCCGCTGGCCGACGCACTGCCGGATGGGCACGCGCTGTGGTCGGTGGCGATCCCCGGCCACGACGTGGGCGTCGACGAGGACAGACTGCCCTTCGACGAGCTCGCCGAGGGATGCGTGCGCGAGATCCTGGAAAAGGTCGAGGGTCCGATCGTCCTGTACGGCCACTGCGGCGTCGGCTCGGCCCTGACCGTGGAGATCGCCCGCCGACTGGAGGCCGCGGGCAGGGATCTCGAAGGCGTCTACATCGGCGGCATCTTCCCGTTCGCCCGCCCGCGCGGCCGGGTGATGGCGCGGATCGCCAGGATCGCCGAGGCCGAGCGACTCCGCAGCGACCAGCGCTACGTCAACTGGCTGATCTCGCAGGGCGTGGACATGAGCGACCTCGATCCCGCGCAGGCGCGGCGCATCGTCAGGAACATGCGCCGCGACTCGCGCGAGGCCGAGGAGTACTACACCCGCCTGTTCGAGTCGGGCACGCGACGGCTGCGCGCCCCGGTGATCAGCGTCGTCGGGACCGAGGATCCGGCGACGGACTACTACCAGGAACGCTTCCGCGAGTGGCACTTCCTGACCTCGGTGTCGGCGGTGGTCGTGCTCGCGGAGGCGGGGCACTTTTTCCTGAAATATCGGGCGCAAGAGCTGTCCGAGATCGTCACCACCCTCCACCGGAACCTGAAGGAACCGGGCCTCCGGGAGCCGGAGGAACCGGCCGGCCAGAGCCCCGGGCAACCGGCCCGCCGCAGCCCGGAGGTCTCGCGGGAGCCGGAGGAACCGGCGGCACGAAGCGGTGACCGTACCTGGTGGCTGCACGACGTGTCCCACGCCGGCGCACTGTCCGCCCCGGCGGGAGCCCAGCCCGGCATCGGGCGCTTCCTCGCCATCGCGCTGAGCCAGCTCGTGTCCGTGACCGGGTCGGCGCTGACGGAGTTCGCCGTACCCCTGTGGATCTACACCACGACCGGATCGGTGGCGTTGTTCGCCCTGATGGCGGTCGTGGGCCTGGTGCCGGGGATGCTGACCGCGCCGATCGCCGGGGCGATCATCGACAGGACGAGCCGGCGCCGGGTGATGCTGGCGGGGGACACCGCGGCGTTCACGATCCAGCTCGCGCTGGGCGTGCTGCTGTGGACCGGAAATCTGTCCACGGGGATGATCTATCCGCTACTGGGCTGCCTGTCCGTCGCGCTCACGTTCCAGCGGCTCGCGTACTTCTCGGCCGTGCCGCAGCTCGTGCCCAAGCACTATCTCGGGCACGCCGTCGGCATCACGCAGCTCGGCAACGGCACCGCCCAGCTCCTGGTGCCCATCTTCGCCGTCGGCCTGCTGTCCGCCATCGGGCTCGGCGGCATCCTCCTCCTCGACATCGCCGGCTACGCGGTCGCCATCGTCGTCCTGCTGGTGGTGCGGTTCCCGGCCACCATGCCCTGGCGACGCCGGGAGTCGATCAAGAACGAGATCCTGGGCGGGCTGCGGTACTCGCTGGGCCATCGCGGGTTCGTCGCCATGCTGCTGTTCTTCGTCGTGCTGAACGTGTTCCTCGCGCCGCTGCTGCTGATGTTCTCGCCGCTGGTGCTCGCCTTCGCCGGGCTCGCCGACGTCGGCAGGATCGCCTTCCTGGCCGGAGCGGGGACGTTCGCGGGCGCGCTCGTCATGATCGTCTGGGGCGGCCCGCGCCGGCTGCGCCTGCGCGGGGTCCTGCTGTGCAGCCTCGTCCTGGGCTGCTTCTGCCTGCTCACCGGCCTGCGCGCCGACCTGGTCGTGATCGCCGTCGGCGTGTGCGGCATCACGCTCTGGATCACCCTGCTGAACGGCATCTACACCACGATCGTGCAGGTCAAGGTGCCGCAGCGGTTCCACGGCCGGGTGTTCGCGATGAACACGCTCATCGCCTGGTCCACGCTGCCGATCGGGTACGCGCTCGTCGCCCCCTACGCCGCCTCGCTGCTCGACCCACTGCTGCTGGACGGCGGCGCGCTGGCCGGCACCGTCGGGGCGGTCATCGGCACCGGCCCCGGTCGTGGCATCGGATTCATGTACGTGCTCTTCGGCCTCGTCATCGTGGCGATCACGCTGGCCGCCATGCGGGTGCCCGCGCTGGCCCGCTTCGACCGCGAGGTCCCCGACGCCGTCGCCGACGACCTGGTCGGCGTACGAGCCCTGCGATCCCAGGAGGAATGACATGACGGGACGGCACCAGGTGGTCGTCAACGACGAGGACCAGTACTCGCTGCTGCCCCTGGACCGGCGGCTTCCCGACGGCTGGCGGGCCACGGGCGTCACGGGCGACCGGCAGGAGTGCCTGGACCACATCGACGAGATCTGGACGGACATGCGACCGCGCAGTCTGCGGTCGCGCCAGGACGCCGAGGGGAGCGCGCGGTGAGCGGCGCCCTGGAACACAGGCTCGCGGACCTGGTGGCCGACGTGTCCGGCGGCGAGATCAGCGCCGAGCAAGCGCTCGCGGGCGATCACTCGCTGTCGGCGCTGGGCCTGACCTCGCTGGCGTGGATCCGGCTCATCGACGCGATCGAGGACGCCTTCGAGGTGGACCTCGATCTCGGCGGCGACCTGTCCGCGTTCGAGCGGGTGGCCGCGCTCGCCGCCCACCTCTCGGGCCTGCTGGACGCCCAATGACTCTTTCGGCGACCCCGGCGACCCCGGCGGCCCCGGCGACCGTCTCGGCGGCCACGCGGGAGACAGCCTCGGTGCCGTTCAGCGGGACCCGGGGCGGTGAGGCGCCGCTGACCTGGGGGCAGCGGCTGATGTGGCGGGCCGTTCACCTGATGGGCCCCAGCCAGTCCTTCCTCAACTGCCCATGGGTGCTCCCGGTACACGGCAGGCGCGATCTCACGACCGTGCTGGGCGCGCTGGGCCGGATGCTCGAACGCCACGAGAGCCTGCGTACCACCTTCGCCGACACCCCGAACGGCCCGGTGCAGCGGGTGGCGCGCAGCGGCGAGCTGACCGTGGAGCTGGCGCCGGCGGGCCAGGAAGGGCCACTGGGCACCGCCACGCGCATCGCCGCCGAGCTGGGCACCACGGTCTTCGCCCATGACGCGGACCTGCCCCTGCGCTGCGTCATCGTGCTCGCCGACGGCAGGCCGAGGGCCCTGGCGTTCGCCTTCTCGCATCTGGCGGTGGACTTCCAGGCGCTGAGCCTGCTGTCGGCGGAGTGGCGGGCGCTGCTGAGGGGCGACGACCTCCCGGCGCCGGAGTGGCAGCCGACGGAGCAGGCGGAGCTGGAGCGTGCGGAGCCGTTCCTGGCGCGCTCGCGGCGGTCGATCGGCTACTGGCGCTCGGTGCTCGAAACGGTCCCGCTGGAGGTGTTCGACCATCCGCCAGGGGAGCCGGAGGAGCCCCGGTTCATCGAGGTCGGCATGGAGTCGGTGGCGCTCGCGGCGGCGGCCGTGCGGCTGGCCGAACGGCTGACGATCAGCACGACGAGCGTGCTCATCGCCGCCTGCGCCACCGTGCTGGCCGTCGTGAGCGAACGGCCGCGGGCGGTCATGCAGCTCGTCCACAGCAACCGGCGCGATCCCCGCACCCGGCCGCTGGTCGCCACCGTGGGCCAGGACGGCCTGCTCGTTCTCGACCTACCCGGCACCGGCTTCACCGACACCTGCCTGGCCGCGCACCGCAGCGCCCTCATGGCCTATCGCAACGCCCACTACGACCCCTTCGAGATGCAGGCCATGCGCGCGGAGATCGGCCGCCTCAGGGGCAGGGAACCGGACCTGGACGCCTTCTTCAACGACAGGCGGGGTGACGGGACCTGGCCGAACCTGCCCCGCCTCACTCCCGGCGCGGATCTGACCCCGCTCACGGCGCAGACCCGTACGTACGTCACGAACGCCTGGCCGGGGGTCCGGTTCAAGGTGTTCTTCACCTTGGGGACCGCCCCGGACACCGGCCAGCTCAGCCTCATCATCGACACCGCGTACCTGCCCAGGGAGAGGGCGAGAGCCATGCTGCTCGGCGTCGAGACCCTGCTGGTCCGCGGCCTCTCCGAGGACGTCCCGATCGCCGCCGTCAGAGACCTCGTCCAGATGAGGACCGCCGGGGACTCCGGCACAAGCCCCGGTGGGGGCTGACCAAGCGCTACGGCACAGACCCGGGCGCCGTTAAATACGTTGCGGGGGCCGAAACGGGTGGGGCATGCTGGGCCGATCGAGCGGCGGAGAGCGCTGCCTGGACTAAGGGGGGCTGACGGATGGCCAACACCGTGCTGCGGCATGTCCGCATCAGTCTCACCTCTCTGTTCAGGAGCATTCCCGTTGTCTTCCGAGTACGAATTCTCTGACACCTTCTCTGGCCCCGACCCCCTCCCGGGTCCGGCCGCGTCGTTCGTCTTCGCCTTCCATTCCGTCGACGAGGAATTGGGCCCCGATCAGCGGTGGTCCACCTGGCTGGACGTCGAGCGCAGTTGCCGCGGCCCGGAACCGCGCCCCTCGTGGGTGGTGACGGAACAGGCCGCGATCGACACCGAGCTCGGCATACTCAAGACCGGCAAGGAAGCCGACGTCTTCCTGCTCGAACGGGCCGTCGAAGCCATCGGTGACAGCCCGGCGAAGTCGTCGCTGCTGGCCGCGAAACGCTACCGCACCGAGGAGCACCGCTCCTTCCACCGCAGCACGTCGTACGTCGAAGGCCGCCGTACCCGCAACAGCCGCGACAACCGGGCAGTGGCGAAGAAGACCTCGCACGGCCGCAGTGTCGCGGCCGGTCAGTGGGCGTACGCCGAATGGGAGGCGCTCAACCGGTTGTGGCAGGCCGGCGTCCCGGTGCCGTATCCCGTGCAGGTGGACGGCATCGAGCTGCTGATGGAGTTCATCGACGACGGCGAGGGCGGCGCCGCGCCCAGGCTGGCCCAGGTCCGGCCGTCGAAGGAACTGCTCGGCGTCTACTTCGAGCAGCTCCGTGACGGCATGCGGGAACTGGCCCGGGCGGGGCTCGCGCACGGCGACCTTTCGCCGTACAACGTGCTCGCGCAGGGCGAGCGGATCGTGCTGATCGACCTGCCCCAGGTCGTCGACGTCGTGGGCAACCCGCAGGGCATGGACTTCCTGATGCGCGACTGCCACAACATGGCCACCTGGTTCACCAAGCGCGGGCTTGAGATCGACGAAGACGAGCTGTTCGCCGATCTGCTCACGATGGTCTTCTGATCCGCGCCATCGCTCCGCTACTTAGTGGTACTTCATAGTGATATCTAGCGCCACAAAGTAGCGGAGCCCTGCGATGGACGATCTGACGGAGATGTTGAAAGGCACGCTGGAGGGCTGCGTGCTGCAGATCATCGGTGGTGAGGAGACCTACGGGTACGCCATCACGCGCCGGCCGAACGAGCTCGGCTTCGCCGACGTCGTCGAGGGGACGGTTTGCACCATCCTGCTGCGGCTGGCGAAGAACGGGTCACCAGCGCGTCGTTGATCGCCGCCTGGGGCTGGGGCCGCTCGGCCAGTGTCATCCCGGCCGTTCCCGCGGCCTCGTCCGGCACCACGATCGCCTTCATCCGGCGCCTCCCCGCATCCGGTCCTCACCGCCGTGCCGGCGGAAGAGGCTACTGGACTATTTCGTCCATTATGGTGTCAGGTCGAGAGCCTGGGGTCGGGTAATGGGTGGTCAGATGGACCGGCCAGTCCGTACGGTGGCCGTGATCGGACGAGGTAGCCTGGGGTTGTGAGCAGGCCGGAGAACGCACAGCCGGAGCGGAGGCTGACGGCCCGAGGGGCCAGCACCCGCGCGCGCATCGTGGCGGCCGCCGTCGAGCTGATGTACGTCAAGGGCGTCAACGCGACCACGCTGGACGACGTCCGGGCCGCGAGCAACACCAGCAAATCGCAGCTCTACAACCACTTCCCGGACAAGGAGGCGCTGGTCCGCGCCGTCGTCGCGTCGCGCGCCGAGCAGGTGCTTGAGCGTGAGCGCGGCAACCTGGAGCGGCTGAAGTCGTTCCGCGGCCTGGTCCGCTGGCGCGACGCGCTGGTGCAGCGGAACGCGTTGCAGAACGGCGCCTACGGCTGTGCGCTCGGCTCACTGGCCAGCGAGCTGGCCGACCAGGACGACCAGGCCCGCGCCACGCTCGCCGAGTCCTTCGCGCAGTGGCAGGGGCTGCTCGCCGCCGGTCTGCGGCGGATGCGGGACAACGGGGTGCTCAAGCCGGACGCCGACCCGGAGAAGCTGGCCACGGGGCTGATGGCCGCGTTGCAGGGCGGATACCTGCTCGCGGAGACCGCGCATGACATCAAGCCCATGGAGATCGCTCTCGACATGGCGCTCGACCACGTGAAGTCCTACCTCACGGCGTGACGGCCCGCGTGAGCGGACGATCCGCTGGGGCATCTTCCGGGTGCGCTCTCCCGCGTGCGCCGGCGTTCTGTCGGATACGCCGGCGTTCCTCCGGATGCGCGTCGGCGCGCGGACCGGAGTCCGCGCGCCGCGAGAGGTCAGGCCGACGCCCGCTTCGGGAGCTTCCAGCCGGGACGAGGGAAGTGGCAGGTGTAGCCGTTCGGATACTTCTGCAGGTAGTCCTGGTGCTCGGGCTCGGCCTCCCAGAAGTCGCCCGCCGGGGTGACCTCGGTGACGACCTTGCCGGGCCACAGGCCCGAGGCGTCGACGTCGGCGATCGTGTCCTCGGCGACCCGCTTCTGCTCGTCGTTCGTGTAGAAGATCGCCGAACGGTAGCTGGTGCCGATGTCGTTGCCCTGGCGGTTCTTCGTCGAGGGGTCGTGCACCTGGAAGAAGAACTCGAGCAGCGCGCGGAAGTCGGTCCGCTCGGTGTCGTAGACGACCTCGATGGACTCCGCGTGGGTGCCGTGGTTGCGATAGGTGGCGTTCGGGACGTCACCGCCGCTGTAGCCGACGCGCGTCGACACGACGCCGGGCTGGTGGCGGAACAACTCCTCCATGCCCCAGAAGCAGCCGCCGGCGAGGATCGCCTTTTCGGTGGTCACGTCGTCTCCCTAGTTGTCGTCGGTGTCACTGGTGAACAGGGTGCGGTAATCGCCGTATCCCGGCCTTTCGCCGCATGGTCGGTGACTCAGGTGGAACGCACCTGAACGTGCACGTAAAGACACCGCACACCCCCGATCTATTCCTGCGGATGGCGGCCGTGCGCGCCTCCTGCGCTTACGTCTGAGGTGCCGCCGCGGGGCCTCCGCCGGCGCGCGGCAGCCACAGGACGAATCTTGCCCCACGCGGCGAGTCCTCGACCGTGAGGGTGCCATGGTGGGCCCGCGCGATGTCGCGCGAGATGGCCAGGCCGAGGCCGCTCCCGCCGGGGTCGCGGCGGCGGCCGTCGTCCAGGCGGACGAACCGGTCGAAGACGCGTTCGCGCTCGGAGGGCGGGATGCCGGGCCCGTCGTCGGCCACCGTGACCGCGACCCCGTCGCGGGCCGGCTCGACGTTGACCCGCACGCCGGACTCGGCGTGCCGCAGCGCGTTGGCGAGGAGGTTGTCCAGCACGCGGATGAGCTGGATGCGGGAGCCGACGATCTCCAGCCCGGCTGGCGCGTCCACGTCGACCGGCACGGGCGAGATCTGCGCGCGCACCTCGGCGGCGACGAGCTCGCCGAGATCGACCTTCGCGGACGGCAGCGGATCGGCGGCCCGGAGCCGGGCGAGCACCAGCAGGTCGTTGACGATCGCCTCCAGCCGGCCGACCGTGGTCAACGCGCTCCTGAGCGCGTCCCTGGCGTCGACGTCGTCCGGGTAGAGCAGCGCCTCCTCCAGTTGCGTGCGCATGCCGGCGATCGGGGTGCGCAGCTCGTGGCTCGTCGTGGAGGCGAACTGGCGCAACTGCTGCACCGCGCCCTCAAGCCGGTTGAGGGTCTGGTTGGCGGTGGTGGCGAGCTGGCTGATCTCGTCGTCGCCATGCGGTTCGGGGACGCGCAGGCTGAGGTCGCTCACCGTGATCTGCGAGATCCGGGCCCTGATCGCCTCGACGGGACGCAGCGCGCGCCCCACCAGCACCCATGCGGCCCAGGCGGCGGTCGCGGTGACCGCGGCGATCCCGGCCGCGATGGCGTATTCGAGCTGGTGGGTGGCCAGCAGATCCGGCTCGGGGATGCCGGCGTAGACGACGCTCGCGTCCGGCGCCGGGGTCAGCCGGATGGCCTGCAGCAGCACGCACCGACCGGTCTGCGGGCACTCGCGGTACGGCTGGAACCGGGCGTCCGGCGGCGGCCGGTGCCGGCTCAGCGGCACGGTCGTGGAGGCGTCGGAGCTGGAGTTCAGCACCCGGTTGTGGACGTCCACGACCTGGACGAGGCCGACGGGCGGGCCGGCCGGGATCGGCCGCGGCAGCTCGCCCTGGCGGGCGACCGGGCTCCACCTGCTCGCCACCTGCTCGGCCAGGCGGAAGGAGCTGGACTCGACGTGGGAACGGATCGCCAGGTCCAGGGTCGCGCCGAGCACCACGAGGATGGTGGTCGCGAACAGCCCCACGATGAGGGTGCACGAGGCCCGTACGGAGTGCATCCGCGAGCCTGCCAGGCGGCGGCCGTCCGCGCTCGCCGGG
>NZ_BAAAMU010000008.1:0-166764 GCF_039529435.1 Nonomuraea maheshkhaliensis | reverse complement strand
GTCGTGTTCGTGGCGCGGGCCCTGCACGCGTGGTGGCGCGGGAGCCCGGGCCCGAGGCGGTCGTCGCTGCTCATGTGCGACCTGCCCATGGGCGCCGAGCCGTCGGTCGCGCTGGACTCCGAGGTGCGCCAGACCTTCTCCTACGCCCGCAGCATCGTGCTGGCCTACGGCGACGCGTACGGCCCCCGGGTCGCCGGGGCGGTGGCCTCGGTGACCTCGTCGGGCGAGCTGCGCCTCATCGCCGAGACCGAGGCGTGGCAGGCCATCGAGGACGACCCCCGGGTGGCGGTGTTCGCCTCCGACCCGCTCCAGCGGCGGTTCTGGGTCGAGGTGCGCGGGATCGCCCTGGCCGACTCCGACGTCATGCGCGTCACGCCGAAGCAGGTGCTGGTGGGCGAGTTCCCCGGCCGCCACCAGCGCCGCTGACCCGTTACTGGACGCGGCCGCACCCACGGTAGAACATTGTTCTATGGACATCCTGCGCACTCCGGAAGAGCGCTTCGCGGACCTGCCCGGCTTCCCCTACGAGCCCCGCCACGCCGAGGTCACCGGCGGCCCGCGCATGGCGTACGTGGAGGCGGGGCCGGAGGACGGCCCGCCCGTCGTGCTGCTGCACGGCGAGCCGAGCTGGTCGTTCCTCTACCGGCACGTCATGCGCGAGCTAGCCGAAGCCGGGCTGCGCGCGATCGCCCCCGACCTGATCGGCTTCGGCCGCTCGGACAAACCGGCCGACCCGGACGCGCACACCTACGCCGCGCACGTCGAGTGGACCCGCTCCCTGCTGTTCGACACGTTGAGGCTGAAGGACGTCACCATCGTCGGCCAGGACTGGGGCGGCCTCGTCGGGCTGCGCATCGCCGCCGAGCACCCCGCGCACATCGCCAGGATCGTGGCCGCCAACACGGGCTTGCCGACGGGTGACATTCCCATGCCCGACGTCTGGCACCGGTTCAGGGACGCCGTGCGCAAGGCTCCGGTGCTGGACGTCGCCCGCCTGGTCCAGGCCGGCTGCCGGACGAAGCTGCCGCCTGAGGTGCTGGCGGCCTACGACGCGCCGTTCCCCGACGAGTCGTACAAGGCGGGACCGCGCGCCATGCCGGGCCTCGTGCCGATCACGCCCGACGACCCGGCGGCGCCCGCCAACCGCGCTGCCTGGACGATCCTCACCACACTCGACCGGCCGTTCCTGGTGGCCTTCTCCGACGGAGATCCGATCACGGGAGGCATGGCGCCCGTTTTGCGGAAGAACATGCGCGGGGCGGCTGGCCTGCGACATCCCGTGATCAAGGGCGCGGGCCACTTCCTCCAGGAGGACGCGGGCGCGGAACTCGGCCGTCGGATAGCCGCTTTCGTGACCTCCGCCTAGCGTGTCAGGAGCGCCCAATCGTCGGTCTGGTGCGGTATAACCGGGGGCGGACCGGGGAGGCGTGATGCGTGAGTCCGACAGGGCCCAGGCCGCGGGGCGGGCCGCGGTGCGGGATCTGTTCGAGAAGGTTCGGCAGCGTTATTTCCAGATTCCCCCGGCCGTGCGCCGGGTGCTCTACGTGGCCGCGCTCGTGGCCGCCATGGGCCTGGGCGCCGCGCTCGGGTGGGATCTGCTCAAGACCTTCCCGCTCGTGCTGCTGCTGCTCGCGTTCGTCGCGCTGACCATGCGATATCCCAGGGCCGCCGCCACCGCGCTGGTCGTGGCGGGCTGGGCGGTGCTGGCGCTGGTGGCCTTCAGCACGCTGTTCGGCCCCGGCGCGCCGACCGTGCACCTGATGGTCTTCCTCGCCCTGCCCGTCGCCGGGGCGGCCCACCTCATCCGCTGGGTGACGCCGTGGGTGACCACGCTGATGGCGCTCGCCCCCGCCGGGCTGCTGGCCGCCGCCCTCTCTCCCGTCTCCGACCGGATCGCCGTCTGGGTGGCCTGCGCCGCCGCCGCGGCCGTCCTCGTCCACCGTTTCCTGCTCGCCCGCAGGGCCAAGGCCGCCAACGCCGCGGCCGAGGCGCAGCAGGTGCGGGTCAGGGTGCGCGAGGGCCGGCCCGACGCGCCCGGCGACAAGCAGGGCGCGCCGCCGCAGATCTCGGTCGAGGAGGCGCTCGGCGAGCTTGAGGCCATGATCGGGCTGGTGCCGGTCAAGGAGCAGGTACGCTCCATCGCCGCCTCCATCGAGGCCGGCCGCCTGCGTGCCGAGGCCGGCTACTCCACCGGCAGGCCCACCAGGCACTTCGTCTTCGTCGGCCCGCCCGGCACCGGCAAGACCAGCGTGGCCCGCGCGCTGGCCAAGATCTTCTACGCGTTCGGCCTGCTGGAGACCCCCTACGTGGTCGAGGCCCAGCGGGCCGACCTGGTGGGCGAGTTCCTGGGCGCGACCGCGATCAAGACCAACGAGCTGGTGGACCGGGCGCTGGGCGGTGTGCTGTTCATCGACGAGGCGTACGGGCTGATCAACTCCGCCGACGGGCAGCCCGACCGGTTCGGCGCCGAGGCCGTGCAGACGTTGCTCAAGCGGGCCGAGGACGACCGCGACCGGCTCATCATCATCCTGGCCGGCTACGAGCAGGAGATGGGCGCGTTCCTGTCCAGCAACCCCGGCCTGGCCAGCAGGTTCGCCACCCGGGTGCGCTTTCCCGGCTACTCCCCCGCCGAGCTGGTCGAGGTCACCGAGCTGCTGCAGCGGCGCAGGGGCGACACGATGGACGACGAGACCCGGCGGGTGCTGCTCGGCCTCTTCGACGACGTGCACCGCCGCGGCCTGATCGACGAGCTGGGCAACGCCCGCTTCGCCCGCAGCCTGGTCGAGGCCGCCGCGCAGGCCCGCGACGTGCGCGTGGTGGGCGCGGGCGGCACGCCGAGCACCCACGACCTGGTGACGACCACCACACCCGACGTGACCAAGGCGTTCGACGAGCTGACCGCGCGCTTCCGCGGCTACGTGGCCACGCCCACGCTGGAGGAGGCGCTGGCCGACCTCGACAGGATGGCCGGCCTGGCGCCGGTCAAGCGGCAGGTGCACGCCATCGCCGCCCAGCTCCAGGTGGCCAGGATGCGGCAGGAGCGAGGGCTGCCCACGCCGCAGCAGATGCGCCACTTCGTCTTCCTCGGCCCGCCCGGCACCGGCAAGACCACGGTGGCCCGGGTGCTGGGCCGCATCTTCGCCGCGCTCGGCCTGCTGGCCAGGCCCGACGTGGTCGAGGCGCACCGGGCCGACCTGGTCGGCCAGCATCTCGGCGCGACCGCGATCAAGACCAACGAGCTGGTGGACCGGGCGCTCGGCGGCGTGCTGTTCATCGACGAGGCCTACAGCCTGGTCAACCCCGGCTACCAGGGCGGCGACGCGTTCGGCGCCGAGGCCGTGCAGACCCTGCTCAAGCGGGCCGAGGACGACCGCGACCGGCTCGTCATCGTGCTGGCCGGCTACGAGCGCGAGATGGACGCCTTCCTGTCCAGCAACCCCGGCCTGGCCAGCCGCTTCAACCAGCGAGTGGGCTTTCCCAGCTACTCGCCCGGCGAGCTGTCGCAGATCGCGGTGCTGCTGGCGGAGAAGGCCGGCGACAGCTTCGACGACGAGGCGCTGCGCCGCCTGGACGAGGTCTTCACCTGGGTGTGCGAAGACCGGCTGATCGACGGCCTGGGCAACGGCCGCTTCGCCAGGTCGCTGTTCGAGCGGGCGGCCATGCGGCGCGACGTGCGCCTGGCCGCCCACACCTCGCGCGGCGGGTCGGCCAGCGCGGCCGATCTGACCACGATCACCAGTGAAGACGTCCGCACCGCCGTGGACGAGCTGTCCGGCCGCTGAGCTTCTTTGCCGCTTCCGTGCGCGGAGGCGCTCGCCTGGTGTAGCTATATGACTACGATGAGCCACGAGTCGGTGGCGCGTCGTACGTGCGGGGTGCGCGCAGGAGGTGGGGCGATGGCGGGGTTCCTGGCCCGCAGACTGCTCAACTACGCCGTGCTCGTCGCGCTGGCGGCCAGCCTCGCCTACCTCGTGGCGGCCACGGCTCTCGACCCGCGCTCCAACTACGCCGACCGCACGCCCAAGCCGCCGCCCGCCGCGGTCGACGCCCAGCTCGACGCGCTCAACCTCAACGACAAGGCCCCGCTGCTGCAGCGCTACGCCACGTGGGCCGGCGGCGTGCTGCGCGGCGACTTCGGCAAGACGGTCGCGGGCGCGCCGGTCGGCGAGGAGCTCAAGCGGCGGATGGGCGTGACGTTCCGCCTGGTCATCCTGGGCCTGCTCTGCGGCAGCCTGCTGGGGGTGGCCGTGGGGGCGCTGGCGGCGGTGCGGCAGTACGGGTGGTTCGACCGGCTCTCGGCCGGGCTGTCGTTCCTGGTGCTGGCCGTGCCGGTGGTCGTGCTGGCCAACATGCTGATCCTGCTGGCGGCGTGGGCCAACCAGAACGTGTTCGGCCGCCAGTTGCTGCTGGTCAGCGGCGAGTACAGCGACGGGCTGGCCACCGGATGGTGGGGCCAGGTGGTGGACCGGCTGCAGCACCTCGTGCTGCCGACGATCTCGCTGTCGGTGGGGCTGATCGCGGTCTTCAGCCGCTACCAGCGCAACATGATGCTCGACGTGCTCGGGGCCGACTTCGTCCGTACAGCCAGGGCCAAGGGGCTCAGCAGGCGCCGGGCGCTGACCCGGCACGCGCTGCGCACCGCGATGATCCCGGTCGTCACCTACTTCGCGTTCACGTTCGGGGCGCTGCTGACGGGGGCGACGTTCACCGAGAAGATCTTCGGCTGGCACGGCCTGGGCGAGCAGCTGATCGACTCGATCTTCGGCAACGACGTCAACACCGTCGCCGCCATCTCCCTGCTGGCCGCGGTCGCCGTGCTGCTCGCCGCCCTGGCCGCCGACCTGCTGCACGCCGCGCTCGACCCCAGGGTCCGGGCCTGATGGCGCTGTCCGAGGAGGAGCTGGCCGAGGACCTGACCATCGGCGCGCCGGTCAGGGCGCCGTCGCGGGCCCGGACGGTGGCCGGGCGCTTCTTCCGTTCCCCGCAGGGGGTGATCGGGTTCGCGGTGCTGGCGCTGATGTTCCTGCTGGCGTTCGCGGGGCCGCTGGTCAGCCCGTGGACCTACACGGACAAGGACTTCACCGCGTTCATGCAGCCGCCGTCGGCGCGCCACTGGTTCGGAACGCTCCAGACGGGCTCCGACGTCTTCGCGGTGACGCTGCGCGGCATGCAGAAGTCGCTGGCCGTGGGACTGCTGGCGGCACTGGTGTCCACGGCGCTGGCGGCGGTCGTGGGGGCGTTCGCCGGCTACTTCCTGGGCTGGACCGACCGGGTGCTGAGCTGGGTGACGGACCTGCTGCTGGTCCTGCCGGCGTTCCTGGTCCTGGCGATCATGTCGCCGCTGTTCGGCTCGGGGCAGTGGCCGCTGTTCGTGATCATGCTGGCGCTGTTCCTGTGGATGGTCACCTCCAAGATCGTGCGCGGGATGGCGATCTCGCTGCGGCAGCGGGAGTTCGTCCAGGCCGCCCGCTACATGGGCGTTCCGCCGGTGCGGATCGTCTTCCGGCACGTGATCCCCAACCTGTCGTCGCTGCTGATCGTGGACGCCACGCTCAACGTCAGCAGCGCGATCCTGACCGAGACCTCGCTGTCGTACTTCGGCTTCGGCATCCAGCCGCCCGACGTGTCGTTCGGGACGCTGATCGCCGAGGGCTCCCTGACGGCCGTGTACGCGCCGTGGACGTTCTGGTTCGTGGCCGGGCTGCTGGTGGTCACCGTGCTCGCGGTCAACCTCGTCGGCGACGCGCTGCGCGACGCCTTCGACCCGTCCTCGGCGAAGGGGGCGCGATGAGCGCGGTCCGCGGTGAGGGGGCCGCGCCGAGCCCGGTCCGCGGTGAGGGCGCCGCGACGCGGCCGGTGCTTGAGGTCAGCGACCTGACCGTGTCGTTCGGCGACGTCCACGCCGTGCGCGGGGTGAGCTACTCCGTACGTCCCGGCGAGGTCCTCGGCATCGTCGGCGAGTCGGGCTCGGGCAAGTCGGTCACCTCGGCGGCCGTGATGGGGCTGCTGCCGCCGGGGGCGCGCGTCACCGGCTCGGTACGCCTGCACGGTCAGGAGCTGATCGGCGCCCCGGAGCGCCGGCTGAACGCCGTCCGCGGCAGGTCCATGTCGATGGTGTTCCAGGACCCGCTCTCCGCGCTCACCCCGGTCTACCGGGTGGGCGACCAGATCGCCGAGGCCGTACGCGTGCACCAGCGGGTCAGCAGGGAGAGCGCCCTGGTCAAGGCCGTCGAGCTGCTCGACCTCGTCGGCATCCCCCACCCCTCCGAGCGGGCGCTGGCCTTCCCGCACGAGTTCTCCGGCGGCATGCGCCAGCGCGTGGTGATCGCGATGGCCATCGCCAACGACCCCGACGTGATCATCTGCGACGAGCCGACCACGGCGCTCGACGTCACCATCCAGGCGCAGGTGCTGGAGGTGCTGAAGCGGGCGCAGGCCAAGACCGGGGCGGCGATCGTCATGATCACGCACGACCTCGGGGTGGTGGCCGGGTTCGCGGACCGGGTGCTGGTGATGTACGCCGGCCGGCCGGTCGAGGTGGGCGACGTGGACGACATCTACTACCGGACGCGGATGCCGTACACGGTGGGCCTGCTCGGCTCGATCCCGCGGGTCGACCGGGGCGCGCGGCAGCCGCTCGTGCCCATCGAGGGCAACCCGCCGTCGCCGGCGGCGCTGCCGCCCGGCTGCCCGTTCGCGCCGCGCTGCCCGATGCGGATCGACGCGTGCGACGAGAGCGAGCCGCCGCTGGCCGAGGTCGCCGGCGGGCATCGGGCCGCGTGCATCCGCTGGGAGGAGGTGGGACCGCGCGAGCCGGCCGCGCCCGAGGCCCCCGGCGGGCTCCCGCTGCTGCGGGTGCGCGGGGAGCGGACCGTGCTGGAGGTCAGCAACCTCGTCAAGGAATATCCGCTGCTCAGGGGGGCGGTGTTCAAGCGCAGGGTCGGCACGGTGCACGCGGTGGCGGGCGTCAGCTTCGACCTGCGGCAGGGCGAGACGCTGGGCCTGGTCGGCGAGTCGGGCAGCGGCAAGACGACCACGCTGACTCAGATCCTGGAGCTGGCCCCGCCGCAGGAGGGCAGCGTCGTCGTGCTCGGCCACGACACCGCGCGCCTGCGCCGCTCCGAGCGCACGGAGATCAGGCGCGACATGCAGGTCGTCTTCCAGGATCCGCTCGCGGCGCTCGACCCGCGCATGACCGTGCACGACATCCTGGCCGAGCCGCTGCGCACCCACGGCCGGCCCGACGCGGGGCGGCGGGTGCGTGAGCTGCTGGCCCTGGTCGGGCTCGACCCCTCCCACGCCGCCCGCTATCCGCAGGACTTCTCCGGCGGGCAGCGGCAGCGCATCGGCATCGCCAGGGCGCTCGCGCTGGAGCCGCGGCTGCTGGTGCTGGACGAGCCGGTCTCGGCGCTCGACGTGTCGATCCAGGCCGGGGTGATCAACCTGCTCGACTCGCTGCGGGCCAGGCTCGGGCTGTCCTACCTGTTCGTGGCGCACGACCTGGCCGTGGTGCGGCACATCGCGGACCGGGTGGCGGTGATGTACCTGGGCAGGATCGCCGAGATCGGCCAGGTCGACGCCGTCTACGACGCTCCCGCGCATCCGTACACGCAGGCGCTGCTGTCGGCGATCCCGCTGCCCGATCCGGTACGCGAGCGCTCCCGCGCGCGCATCCTGCTCGAAGGCGACCTGCCCAGCCCGGCCCACCCTCCGACGGGCTGCCGATTCCGCACCAGGTGCCCCAAGTTCCGTGCCGAGCTCACCGACGCCGAGCGCGAGCTGTGCGTCGGCGTCGAGCCCGAGGTGCGGCTGCTGGGGGCGGACCAGGGGGCGGCCTGCCACTACGCAGACAGGCGCGAAGTCGTGTAGACCTCGCTCGATCCAGGAGGAAATCCGCTCGATGAAAGCATCACGTCTAGTCGTGTCCGCCGCGGTGACGGGCTCGCTGCTGCTGGCGGGCTGCGGAAACGTCCGGGGAGGCGGTTCCGGGCTCCAGGACAGCCCTGGGGACGAGCGTACGATCAGGGCCTTCGACATCAACCCGCAGCCGCGCGAGAACGTCAAGGACGGCGGGACGCTGCGCTGGGGCATCAACGAGTTCCCCACGCAGTGGAACAGGAACCAGGTCGACGGCAACCTGGCGATGGCGGCCGTGGTCAGCAACGCGCTGCTGCCCTCGCCGTTCGTGTCGGACGAGAAGGCCGAGATCTCGATCGACCGCGACTACGTGCTCAGCGCCGAGGTGAGCGACCAGCGGCCCAAGCAGGTGGTGACGTACACGCTCAACCCGAAGGCGAAGTGGTCCGACGGCAAGCCGATCACGTGGGCCGACTACGAGGCGCAGTGGCGGGCGCTCAGCGGGCGCGATCCGGCCTACCGCATCGCCTCCTCCACCGGCTACCAGGACATCGAGAAGGTGGCGCGGGGCAAGGACGACTTCGAGGTGGTGGTGACGTTCGGCAAGCCGTTCGGTGACTGGCAGGCGCTGTTCGGGCCGCTGCTGCCGGCCTCGACCAACCGCAGCGCGCAGGCGTTCAACGACGCCTGGGTGAACAAGATCCCGGTGACGGCGGGGCCGTTCAAGTTCGGCGGCTTCGACCAGACGGCCAAGACGATCACGCTGGTACGGGACGACGCCTGGTGGGGCAACCGCGCCAAACTGGACAAGATCATCTATCGTGCGTCGGAGCAGGACTCGCTGATCGGCGCGTTCGGCAACGGTGAGCTCGACATCATCGACGTGGGCCCGTCCGCGCCCGGCTACGCCCGCGCCAAGTCCACCGTGGGTGCCCAGGTGCGGCAGGCCGCCGGGCCCGACTTCCGCCACTTCACCTTCAACGGCGCGAGCGAACTGCTGAAGGACCGCGAGGTCCGCCAGGCCGTGCAGCTCGGCATCAACCGCCAGGCCATCGCCCAGTCCGACCTCCAGGGCCTCGACTGGCCGATCACGCTGCTGAACAACCACTTCTTCATGAACACCCAGGAGGGCTACCAGGACAACGCAGGAGCCCTCGGCGCCTACAACCCCGAGCGGGCCAAGCAGTTGCTGGACGCGGCCGGCTGGAAGCTGCACGGATCGGTCAGGCAGAAGAACGGCGAGCCGCTCGACCTGCGGTTCGTGGTGCCGTCGGGGGTGCAGATCAGCAAGGCCGAGGGTGAGCTGGCGCAGAGCATGCTGGCCCAGATCGGGGTCAAGCTCACCATCAAGGCCGTGCCCAGCGACGACTTCTTCAGCAAGTACGTCATCCCCGGCAACTTCGACATCACGCCCTTCGCCTACATCGGCACGCCCTTCCCCGTCTCCAGCAGCTACGCGATCTACGCGAAGGCGGAGGACGGCAAGTCCTGGAACGCGAACTTCGGGCGTACCGGCTCGGCCGAGATCGACCAGGCCATGAGCCGCGCCGCGCAGAGCCTCGACCCCGTCAGGGCCCGCGCGGCGACGAACGCGGCCGACGCGCTGCTCTGGAAGGAGGTGAACGTGCTGCCGCTGTACCAGCGACCGCAGAACGTGGCCGTGCGGGAGACGCTGGCCAACGTGGGGGCGCGCGGCTTCTTCGACCTCCGGTACGAGGACATCGGCTTCACCCGCTGAACCTGCGGGCCGCGCGCGGGCGGGGTGACTTTCACCGCACCGCGCGCGGTGTTCATGACGCGGCCTTCAGGACGCGGTGTCCGGTCAGGACGAGGTGCCGGCCATGACGCGGTCGACGATGCCGCTGTCGCCTTCCTGGCGGGCGCAGTGCGCGCAGCAGTACCAGTGCTCGCCGGCCTGCACGCCGTGCCCGATGACCTTCGTGCCGCAGTGCTCGCAGATGGGCGCCATGCCCTCGATCGCGCACTGGAAGCAGTCGAAGGTGTGCACCGCTCCCTGCGCGTGCACCTCGAACGCCATGTCATAGTCGTTGCCGCAGGTCTCGCAGACAGCCATGATGATCCCCTCATACAGTCGATCCGCCCGGAGGACTACCCGATTCCGGGGTTGTTTTGCCCCAAGAAACGGCCATATTCCGCTGCTCGTCCAGGCCGGCGGCGCTCGACAGCGGATTCGCCGCCTGCCGGCGTCAGCGGCGTTCGACGGCGGAGCGGGCCACCAGCGGCAGGCCCAGCAGTCCCAGCGCGGCCAGCGCGGCGGGCAGGCCGAGCCCGCCGCTCAGCCCGGCCACGAGCAGCGGGCTGAGCACGAAACCCGTGTACGAGAGCGTGGACACCCCCCACACCATCGTGCCGCTGGAGTCGTCGGCCGCCGCCCGGCTGAGCAGGGCGGGCACCATCGGCCCGAGGGCCAGCCCGGTCACCGCGAACCCGGCCAGCGAGACCGCCACGCCGCCGCCGAGCGCCGCCAGGGCGATGCCGGCGCCGCCCCCGAGCCCGGCCACCAGGTAGAGCGCCCTGAGCGACGTCCTGGGCAGCGCCTGCACGATCAGCCGGCCCGCCGTCAGCGCCGCCATGTAGACCGAGGGGGCGGCGCTGGCGACCAGCGGCGTGGCGTCCCTGTGCTCCTCCAGGAGCAGGACCGACCACTGCTCGACCGAGTTCTCGATGATCAGGACACAGGCGGCCAGCGCCCCCAGCACGATCACCGTGCCCCACAGCTTGCGCCGGTCCGTCCCGGTGGCGGATGGTTCCGGCAGACCGTGGCCCAGGCGCAGCGCGAACGGGGTCAGCGCCGTGGCGGCCACGAGCAGGGCGACGACGACCAGCACCGTGCCGGCGCCGAGGCCGTACGAGCGGGCCAGGCCGGTGAGCGGGGCCGCCGCGATGACCGCGACCGGAAAGGCGGCGTGCACCGGCTGGAAGAGCCGGCGCCCGCTCTCCCGCTCGGCGCGGCCGGTGGCCAGGTTCAGCGCGATGTCGAGGGCGCCGCTGAACGCGCCGACCAGCAGCAGCGCCAGCGCGAGCTGCCAGGCGGTGCCGGCCAGGCCGATGACGGCGACGGAGAGCGCGAACAGGCCCGTGGTCGTCATCAGGGCGGCCCGCTCCCTGCCCCTGGCCAGCCGCCCGGTCAGCGCCATCGCGGGCAGGGCCCCGACCGGTACGGCGCTGAGCGCCAGCCCCAGCTCACCCGCCGAGATCCCCAGCTCCAGCTTGACGGCGGGCAGCAGGGCCGACCACGACCCCCAGAACACGCCCCACACCGCACAGACCGCGATCAGCGGCATTTACCGGCACCCCTTGATATTTCGGTCAAGTCGCAGTAAAGATCGTCCTTGCCTTTATTACCCTTTGAAGGGACGCTCGTGCTTCTCCGTACGGTCATCGCCGCCAGCCTGGTCGCCGCCGGGATCGCCGCCACCCCCTCCGCCGCGTACGCCGCCTCGGCCGCGTACAGCCCGGAACGGGTCTGCGGCAAGGGCTTCAAGCGGGTCGAGGACGGCCACCGGGCGATGAGGACCTCCAGAGGAGCCGTGTTCGGGCACGTGTACCTGATGTATAGCAAGCGCAGCGGCAAGAACTGCGTCGCCGCGATCAAGACGAGGTACACCGGCACCCGCACGCTCACCGGCGCCTCCATCGAGGTCAGGGGCGGCGGCCGGAGCGAGGATCAGCAGAAGTACCGCTACTACGCCGAGACCGGGCACATCCAGGGCGCCTGGAAGTGCGTGCGCTACGCCGGCTGGACCCGCGATCCGCGCGGCAGGATCGAGGCGTCGGGCGGGCGCGCGCACTGGGGCAACTGCCGCGGCTGATCAGGGGTAGGGGTCGGGGAACGAACCTTTTTCGCCGGAGCCGTCACAACGGGACGCGCTGTCCTGTCCCAGCTGGCACCGACGAGAATACGGAGGTTCCCATGAGCCAGAGGCTTGACGTCTCCAAGCACGTTCCCGAGATCTACCGCCACTTCTTCGCGGTGGAGAAGCTGCTGCACGACAGCGAGCTGCCCGCGGCTACGCTGGAACTGGTCAAGCTGCGGGCCAGCCAGATCAACGGCTGCGCCTACTGCGTGGACATGCACAGCAGAGACATGAAGAAGTCCGGCGAGAGCGACGAGCGGCTCTGGATGGTGGCGGCGTGGCGCGAGGCCACGGTGTTCACCCCGGCCGAGCGGGCGGCGCTGGCGCTGACGGAGGAGGCGACCAGGATCGCCGACCGCGCCGTCGTCGCCGACGACGTGTGGCGGCGCGCGGCCGAGTTCTACAGCGAGGAGCAGCTCGCGGTGCTGGTCGTGGCCATCGCCATGATCAACACGTGGAACCGGATCAACGTGACCGCGCGGGTCGCGCCGCCCGTGTGAACCCAGCCGAGTCCGCAGAAATGCATTGAGCGGACGCCCGGGCCCGGTTAGGTTGACGCGCATGGCGGGTGCGGACCCCGCCCGCCATGCCGTCGCCCGGACGGAAGGGGGAGCTCCATGAAACGCGTCAGAGTCAGGAAGCAGGCCGCGAGGCGACGCCGCCGGCTGACGGCCGAGCTGGATCTGCGTACGCCGTCCGGCCGCAATCTTCCCTACTGAGGTGCTCCTTACACCGAACTTACGGGGGTATCTGTAGATAACATAGGTAACAAGAACATCACGGGGGGCTCACGATGAACAGGCTTGTGGCAGTGCCGCCACACATCGCCAGGCACAAGATCCGCGACATCCGCTCGGTGGATCGCCGCAAGCGACCCGCAGAATCCGCGCCGGCCGACCCGGTGATCGATCTGCGTGCCTACGCGGGCAGAAACGTCATCCGCTTCCCCGGCGGCCCCACGCCGGCCGCCTGAGAACGCGGTGACGCGCCGACGCTGAGGACGCGGACGCTGAGGACGCGGACGCTGAAGACGTAAAGACGCGCCGTCAGCCGTACAGGCGCTTGGCGTACGTCTCGCCGTAGTAGCTTTCGAGCTCTTCGAGGCTCTCTTCCACCTTCTGCGTCTCCTTGACCAGCCTGGCCTGGGACGGCAGCGTGTCGGTGGTCCAGCTCTCCGGCTTCCACAGCGACGAGCGCATGAACGCCTTGGCGCAGTGGAAGAAGATCTGCTCGATCTCGACCACGAGCGCCAGGTCCGGCCGGTGCCCCTTGACGATCAGCTCGTCGAAGAACGGCGCCTCGCGCACGAGCCGGGCCCGGCCGTTGATCCGCAGCGTCTCGTTGCGGCCGGGGATCAGGAAGATCAGCCCGACGTGCGGATTCCTCAGGACGTTGAGGAATCCGTCCGCCCTGCGGTTGCCGGGGCGGTCCGGGATCGCGATCGTGGTGTCGTCGATGACGTGCGCGAACCCCGCCGGATCACCCTTGGGCGAGACGTCGCAGGTGCCGTCGGCGCCGGACGTGGCGATGAGGCAGAACGGCGAGGCCGCCAGCCACTCCCGGTCGCGCTCGTGCAGGAGCATCCGTTCCTTGGTCGCGGCCCTCGGCATGACCTCGCCGAGCAGCTCGCGCAACTCGGCCTCCGACTCGATCTCCGCCCAGCTCATGCGATCTCCATTCGGGGTGTTGAGCCTATTTTGTCAGGAGTGGGGTCAGCAGCCGATGGGGTTTTCGCAGGGCGAGACTCACCTGGTCCTGCCGCGTGTCGTCGCGCAGCCCGGGCCCGGGGCGGACCTCGATCTCCTCGATCGGCACACTCCTGCCGCAGGCGGCGCAGAACGACACGTCGTCGAGCCTGGTGCCGCAGGACACGTGGTGGTACAGCCGGCGGGGGCCGTTGGCGGCGAGGTGGCGCTCGCCCCACGCGCCCAGTGACAGCACGGGGATCCAGAGCCCGCGCCCGACCGGGGTCAGGACGTATTCGTCGCGCGGAGGCGCGTCCTGGTAGCGGCGTCGTTCGAGGACGCCGGCCGCGACGAGCGCCGACAGCCGCTGGGACAGCACGGCCTTGGGGATGTCGAGGTGGGCCTGGAAGTCGCCGAAGCGGCGCACGCCGTACATGGCGTCGCGGACCACGAGCAGCGTCCACCGCTCGCCGATCACTTCCAGGGCACTGGCCAGTGAGCAGTCCTGGCCGTCGTAGTTCTTGCCGAGCGCCATGAGCCCATGTTAGTTCATTCACCGAACCGTGGTAGCGTGCGCGCTATGAGTTCAGTGACCGAACCGACAATCGCGCCTCCGTACACGCTGGCCGTGGCCTCGTCGGCGCCGCTGCTGGTGATGGCCTCTTTCACGCTGCCGATGGTGACGCTGCCGCAGATCTCCCGATCGCTCGGCGCCGGTCCGACGGGGCCCGTGTGGATCCTGGGCTCCATCGCGCTCGGGCTCGCCTCGCTGCTGCTGGTCGCCGGCGGTCTGGCCGACGACTACGGGCGGCGGCGGGTGCTGGTGACGGGCACGGGCGTGCTGGCCGCCTCCAGCGTGGCGGCGGCGCTGAGCACGAGCATCGCCGAGTTCGTGCTGGCCAGGCTGGTGCAGGGCGGGGCGAGCGCGGCGATGCTGGCCGCCAGCCTCGGCATCGTGGGGCACGCCTATCCGGCGGGGTCCGAGCGGGTGCGGGCCACCGGCCGCTACGGGGCCATGATCGGGCTGGGCACCCTGGCGGGGCCGCTCGTGTCGGGGCTGGGGTATTCGGTGATGAGCTGGCGGGCGACGTACTGGCTGATGGGGTTGGCCGCGCTGCTGCTGACGCTCGTCTCGGCCCGGGTGCTGCGGGAGTCGGGCGGGATGGTGCCGCGCAGGTTCGACCTGCCCGGGGTGGTGCTGCTCAGCCTGGGCATCGCGGCGCTGGTCGCGGGGGTGACCGAGGGCCGTGTGGGGTGGTCGCGGCCGGTCGTGCCGGTGGCGTTCGCCCTGGCCGCGGCGCTGATCGCGGCGTTCGTGGCGGTGGAGCGGCGGCGGCGGGAGCCGCTGCTGGACCTGCGGCTGTTCGGACGGGCGGAGTTCCTGGTGGCGACCGCGGGCGCGCTGGTGGTGGGGGTGGCCATCGTCGGGCTGATCGGCTATCTGCCGACCGTGCTGGAGGCGGCCCACGGGCTGACGCCGCTGGACGCGGGGTTGCTGCTGAGCGTCTGGGCGGGGCTGTCGTTCGTGTCGTCGCTGCTGGCCAGGCACGTACGGCTGGGCACGGCCGCCCGGCTGGCCCTCGGCTTCGGGCTCAGCGCGGCCGGGTTCACGGGGCTGCTGGCCACGGGCGCGTCGCTGTCACTGCCGCTGGTCGTCGCCGGGCTGGCCGTCAGCGGCGTGGGCTCGGGGCTGATCAACTCCTCGATCACCCACCTGGCCATCGAGAGCGTGCCCGCGCACCGGGTCTCCATGGGGTCGGGGGCCAGCAACACCGCCAGGTCCTTCGGCTCCTCGCTGGGGTCGGCCGGGATGGCGGCGTCCGTCGGGGGCTTCGGGCTCGCGCAGGGAACGGCCGTCGCGGTGGGGGCCTGCGTGGCGCTCACGGGCGTCGCCGCCCTCGCCGCCCTGCGGGTCCGCTCGTAAGAGCGTCACCCGCCGCCGTCCCCGTTCGCTCCCGGGAGCGTCACCAGCGGCGGGCCTGGGCCATCGCGCCGAGGAGGGCGTCGCGTTCCAGCGCGAACCTGCGCGGGTCCATCCCCTGGCGCTCGGCCCGCAGGTGCAGCAGGGTCAGCTCGGTCGCCGCCTGCTGGTAGTCGCCCATCGCCCGGCCGAGCCCCGCTCCCCTGGCCCACTTGCGGGCCGCCTTGCGCGCGGGCAGCGTGGTCAGCATCCGGACGTCGGCGTCGGTGACCAGCCCGGTCTGCTGGTAGGCGGGCAGGTAGTAGGCCATCCTGGCGACGAGGTGGCGGCGTTCGACCACGGTCACGACGATGAGCAGCACCAGCGCCGCCATGATCACCAGGTAGGCCGCGCCCAGCCAGGACAGCGAGTTGGTGGTGGCGGCGCCGTTCCAGAGTCCGTGCAGGAAGACCGCGGCGCAGTAGCCGAGCGGGATCGCGGCGTACCTGAACGCCGTGCGCCGGGTCAGCGCGTACGCGACGCCGAGCCCGATCATCGAGGTGTAGATCGGATGGCCGAGCGGGTCGATCAGCCCACGCAGCACGAAGAGCTGCACCGCGCCGCCCGCGCCGTCCTCCCCGAACGCGAGCAGGTAGTAGCCCACGTTCTCCACGGCCGCGAAGCCGAGGCCGGCCATGGAGGCGTAGACGATGCCGTCGGTCAGGCCGTCGATCTCGACCCTGCGGCGCAGCAGGAGCAGCAGCGCCGAGCCCTTCAGCGCCTCCTCGATCACCGGCGCCAGCACGACGGTGCCGATGTTCTCGACCGCGGACGACGTGTAGCCGGCCCGCAGGAACAGCTGCTGGCCGGCCAGCGTCAGCGCGATCCCCGCGACGATGGCCACCCCCGCTCCCCACGCGAAGGCGAAGGCGAGGTTGAGCTTCGGCTCGGGTTCGAGCCGGTCGAGCGAGAGCACGGCCGCGAGCAGCACCGGCAGCGGCGCCACGGCCAGCAGCGCGGACAGGCCGAACCCGACGGGACCGCCGGAGAGCAGCATGACGGCCAGCACGATCAGGGCGAGGACGCCGGAGACGACCAGTCCGATCAGCAGGGCCTTACTGGGACGCTGAACGAGCGACGGAGCAGTCATGGTGGTGCCTCTTTTCCCTTCGGCTCCGCCCACTATGCGTGCCGCGTATCTACAGCCGCTTAACGATCGCTTGATTCGCGGTAGTACGGGTCCGCGACCACGGGCTCACCCTCGGTGTACGCATACACCTCCCGGCCGGAGACGAATACTCTCAGCGCTCGGCTCATGACGTCCAGCGGATCGCCCGACCAGATGACCACGTCCCCGTCGAGCCCCGGCCGCAGCGCGCCGACCCGGTCGTCCAGGCCCATGATCCGGGCCGGGTTCACGGTGATCGAGCGCAGCGCCTCGTCGCGGTCGAGCCCTTCCTTGACCGCCAGCGTGGCCTGGTGGACGAGGAAGTGGATGGGCACGACGGGATGGTCGGTGGTGATCGCCACCTCGACCCCGGCGCGGGCCAGGATGCCCGGGTTGCGCAGGCTGCGCTGCCGCAGCTCCACCTTCGACCGGCTGGTGAACAGCGGGCCGATGATCACCGGCACGTTCCGCTCGGCCAGCGTGTCGGCCAGCAGGTGCCCCTCCGTACCGTGGTTGATCACCAGGCGGTAGCCGAACTCGCCGGCCAGCCTGAGCGCGGTGGCGATGTCGTCGGCGCGGTGGGTGTGCTGGCACCACGGCAGCTCGCCGTCCAGCACGCGGACCAGGACCTCCAGCGTGCCGTCCCGGTCGAACGGCTTGCCCTCCGCCTCGGCGGCCGACCTCTTGGCCTTGTAGTCCTGCGCCTTCATGAACGCGTCGCGGATCACGGCGGCCACGCCCTGGCGGGTGGACGGCAGCTTCTTCTGGTCGCCGTACACGCGCTTGGGGTTCTCGCCGAGCGCGCTCTTGACGCTCACCGGCTCCCGCAGCAGCATCTCGTCCACGGACCTGCCCCAGCACTTGATCGCGACCGTCTGGCCGCCGATCGGGTTGCCGGAACCCGGCTTGATCACGGCGGTCGTCACACCGCCCGACAGCGCGTCGCCGAAGGCCAGGTCGGCCGGGTTGATCGCGTCGAGCGCGCGCAGGCGGGCGCCGTTGGGGTCGGTCATCTCGTTGGTGTCCTGACCGGCCCAGCCCTCGGCCTCCTCGTAGACGCCGAGGTGTCCGTGGGCCTCCACGAAGCCGGGCAGCACCCAGCCGCCCGCGGCGTCGACGACCGCGGTCCCCTCGGGCACCCGCACGTCCCGGCCGACCGCGGTGATCTTCCCGTCCCGGATGAGGACGGTTCCGCCGTCGATGGGGTCGCCGTCGACGGGTACGACATATCCGCTGGTGATAGCAAGATTCATGACTCGTAACCTATCGGGGAGCGGGTAGCGGGCCATCATGACCTCACAGCTGTACCGACGATGGCTGCTGGAACTCTGGAACGGCGACTTCGGCCTGGCCCGCGAACTGGTCACCCCCGGATTCACCGGCCACTGGCCCGGCATGGAGGTGTCGGGGCCGGAAGGGCTGGTCGAGGCGCTGGAGCAAGCGCACGCACCGTTCGCCGACGTCGAGATCAGCCTGGACGTGGGACCGATCACGGACGGCGACCTGGTGTCGGCGAGGTGGACCTTCGGCGGGACGTACCGGGGCGGGCTGCCCGGCGCGACGGCGGCGGAGGGGACCAGGATCGCCTTCAGCGGGCACGACATCCTGCGGGCTGAGGGCGGCAGGTTCGCCGAGTACTGGGTGATCTCCGATGCCCAGACCTTCATGCGACAGCTCGGTATAGGTTGATAATTCCTGATTTCTGAGCGCGAGGGTGGTGCATGTCCTCCGAGATCCACGGCCCCGGCGCCGGCCCGGCCCCACGGCCGCTGGGGGACGAGGAGCTGACGGGCCTGCTGGCCAAGCAGCAGTTCGGCGCGCTGTCCACCAACCAGGGCAGCGGGGACCCGCAGATGTCCACCGTGCTCTACACCTGGGACCCCGAGCAGCGCGTGGTACGGATCTCCACCAAGGCCGACCGGCCCAAAGTCCGCCAGCTGCACAAGGACCCGCGCTGCGCGCTCTACGTGGCAAGCGACGACTTCTGGTCGTACGCCGTGGCGGAGGGCCAGGCGGAGTTGTCGCCGGTGACCGCGGAGCCGGGTGACGAGGTGGGCCTCGAACTGCTGGCCATGCGGCCGGCGTTCGCCGCACCCGCCGACGCGCAGACGTTCCTGCGGCAGATGGTGGCGGACCGGCGCCTGGTGATCAGACTCAGAGTCTCGAACCTGTACGGCACCGCGCTGTCGGGCCTGCCTGGCCAGCCCGGCCTTCCTGGTCTGTCCGGCTTGTCCGGCGGGTGAGGCCACGGCGAGCGTAGCCGCCCACCTGATCGCCGACCTCCCGCCCCATCCTGGCAGCACCGCACGTACCGAATGCCCGGCGCGTCGAACACCCGCCTGTTGAATGCCCGAGCGTCGGATGCCCGCGCGTCAAAGCCCACCTGTCGGATGCTCGCGTGTCGAATGCTCACCCGCAGGGCATCCCAGGGCTACTCTTCTCTCAACTTCAAGTCACGAGACTTTGTCATCGTCGAGTCCTTGTCTCTCCCCAGTTGAGGAGACCCATGTTCAGGCGACTCGCCGTCACCGTCTCGACCTCCCTCACCCTCCTGACCACCGCCACGGCCCCGCCCGCTCACGCGGAGAGCACCACTTTCGCGGACACTCCCACCATCGTGGCCCACCGCGGCGCCTCCGCCTACGCCCCCGAGAACACCATCGCCGCCTTGGAACTGGCCGCCACGATGGACGCCGACATGTTCGAGCTCGACGTCCAGGAGACCAAGGACCACCAACTGGTCCTGATGCACGACACGACCCTGACCAGGACGACCGACGCCGAACAGGTCTTCCCCGGCCTGTCACCCTGGAACGTCGGCGACCTCACCCTCGCCCAGATCCGCCGCCTGGACGCCGGCTCGTGGCTGTCCGGCGAGTACGACGGCGAGCGCGTCCCCACCCTCGCCGAGGCCCTGCGCGCGATGAGCGGCTCCGGGCTCGGGCTGCTGCTCGAAGTCAAGTCACCCGGCCTCTACCCCGGCATCGAGGCCCGCATCGCCGACGAACTGCGGCGTTCCCCCTGGTGGCTGGAGCCGGGACGGCTGGTGGTGCAGTCGTTCGACTGGGATTCGATGCGCACCTTCGACCGGCTGCTGCCCGGCACGCCGATCGGCCTGCTCGGCACACCGTCCACCGGGCAACTGCCCGCTCTGGCCAGGTTCGCCGACCACATCAACCCGCCGTACACCACAGTCACGGCCGCGTACGTGCGCCGCGTCCACTCCCTCGGCATGGACGTCCTCACCTGGACCGTCGACAGCCCCGCGACCATGCGCCTCATGCTCTCCCACGGGGTGGACGGCATCATCACCAACAGACCGGACGTCCTCCACGACCTGATCGCCGCCTGACGATCACCCACGCATCACGGCGTGCGACCGGCGACCTGGGCCGACGTGCGGGCCCGATCCCACGCCCACCGCAACGCAACCCAGAACACCACCGCATACCCGCCGAACATCCCCAGCAGCACCACCATCAACGCCTGCTCCGGCAGCCCGGTCGCGTCCATGGCGTAATCGATCACGGCCACGTAGTCGCGTTCGGCCCAGTGCCAGATCACGTACACGAAGAGCTGCGACAACGGGCTGACCACGAACGCGGTCACCGCCACCGTCACCAGCACCCGCCAAACCCGATCAGCCCCAGTCTGACCACGCCACCCCTGATCACTTCCAGCCCGGCCCCGGCGGCCCCGGCCATTGATGCTCCGGGCCGCCAGCAGCCCGATAGCCGTCCACGCCACCACCTGCGTAGCCACCACACCGGAGACAGCAACCAGAACATTGCCCCACGGATCCGGCGCATCCCTGTGGTAGTCGACGCAACAGTCCAGCCCGACGATCATGTCCTCGTTGCCGATCGACCAGGCCACCGCCACCATCGCCAGCCGATGCACCCCGTACAACAGCACCCCGAACCCCACGGCGAGAACCGCGATCCGCCTCATAAGTCGGAGCATGACCGACACACCCCACCCGATCCAGTCGCTGCAGCGCGCGTAGGGTGTCGCGTGATGATCACACAACCACATGAGCCGCCGTACATCACGGCCTTGCGGCCCAAGTTGGCGACAACGTCGAAAGCGCGGGCATGGCAGGCCGTACGAGAGCTGGCCCGGCATCCGGCGCCCGCCGGTCAGGCGCGTACGGCGCTTACGCTGGCCGGCCAGTTCGCGGCCGAGCTGACCTCGCCGCACACCGACAAGCTGCTGAAGCTGTGGCCGGAGTCGACCGATCCCGAGGTATTCGCGGAGTTGGTGCTGGCGCCCGCGTTCGTGCGCGAAGGGCGTACTGAGTTGACGTTGACCAAGGTCGCTTCCGTGCCTGGCCTGCGCCACTTGACCGCTCTGCGCTCCTTACGCTTCGAACGCTGCCGGAACCTGTCCGACCTCTCCGAGCTCGCCGGGCTGACTGACCTGACGGAACTCGACCTGAGCGGCTGCGTGTCGGTCGCCGACGTGCGGCCGCTGGCCGGTCTGACCGCATTGAGCAGCCTCGACCTGCAAGGCTGCTCCCTGGTGTCGGACATCTCCCCGCTGATGGGGCTGCACGAGCTGCGCACCCTGGACCTCATGGGAACCTCGGTGGCGAGCCTCGACGGCATCGCGGAGGGCATGCCCCGGCTGCAGGACCTCAACCTGCAGTCCTGCCGCGCTCTCCGGGACATCGCGCCCTTGTCGGGTCTGCGGCATCTGACCGCGTTGTGGCTCAGCGGCAGCCCGAACCTGAACGGTCTCGACGGCTTGGGCCACCATCCGCATGTGACCTCGCTCGGCGCACCGACCTGCCCGCTCACCGATCTGGGCGCGTTGTCCCACCTGCCGGCGCTGACCGAGATCACCATCTTCAAGCGTAACCGGCTCACCTCGCTGAACGGGCTCGAAGGGCATCCGTCGATCAGCGCGATCCATCTGGTCGAGACCGAACGCCTCAAGGACTGTTCCGCCCTGGCCACCATGCCCGTCCTTCGCGAGCTGAGCCTCCACCGGCTGCATCACCTGACCGATTTATCCGCCTTCAGCGGGCTGGCGCACCTGGAGCGGCTCGTCATCCACCAGGGCCGGGGGTTGCGCAGCCTGGGCACGATCGAGCTTCCGGCGCTGCGCTCCTTGAGCCTGTACGGCTGCGAGTCCTTGACGAATCTCGGCGACCTGTCCGGACTGCCGGCGCTGTCCAAGGTGTTGATCCAGGACTGTCCGAAGCTGCCCGCCACCACGGCCGCCGACCTCGTGGCCTCGGGCATGGAGGCGCATCAGCACTGAGCGGGAAGTCGCCCGCCCAGCCATGATGATCACGTCCGATTTCCGCCAGCCGAGACACCCTGCCCCGGCGATGCTGGAAGCGTGGGAACGGAAGCGATGTCACTGACAACCCCTCGCCGTCGCGGAACGAAGGGAGGCACGATGCCCCTGACCGGACACAGGACCCACACGGTGGTGGACAGCCCCGTCGGCCCGCTCACCCTCGTCGCGATCGACGGAACCCTCACGGGCCTCTACATGCGCCGCCAGCGTCACCGCCCTCCCGAGGAGACCTTCGGCGTGCCGGACCCGGAACCGTTCACCGAGGTCGTCACCCAGCTCCGGGCCTACTTCGAGGGCCGCCTGACCAGCTTCGACCTGCCCATGGTCTTCAACGGCACCCCGTTCCAGCAACAGGTCTGGACGGCCCTGCGAGAGATCCCGTACGGCGAGACGATCAGCTACGCCCAGCTCGCCGACCGCATCGGCCGCCCGACCGCCGCCCGGGCCGTGGGCCTGGCCAACGGCAGGAATCCGATCGGCATCATCGTCCCCTGCCACCGCGTCGTGGGCTCCACCGGCGACCTCACCGGCTACGGCGGCGGCCTGCCCACCAAACGCCACCTCCTCGCCTTCGAAGCCGGCACCCTCGACTCCACCCTCTTCTGACCCGCCCTCTTCACCGATCACGAGTGATCGAGGACCGCCCCCATCCGCCATGCGCGCAACTGATCGTCATCACTCAGACTGATCAACCACACGACTCCCCAGTTCTCACGGTGCCGGGGCACGTCGAGCAAGCGATCCTGCCAGTCCTCCGCGTACTCGCGTAGCCCTTCGACCATCTCCGCGATGGCCTGATCAAGGGTCGAACCATCGGCGCCCATCGGCATATCGCTGCTCGTGTGCCGTGCATCGACCGTCGGCCGAAGCGCGAGGGGCAGGGAGCCGCGGAAATCCGAGCTCCCTGCCCCCGACCAGGCGTTCTCGCCTACGCCACCAAGGTCAGCTGCAGCCGCTGGTCGAGCCGCAGCCCTCGCAGACGTAGCAGCTGCCCGCCGGTCGCATCTTCGTGCCGCACGTCATGCACAGCGGCGCGTCGGCCGTGAAGCGCTGGTGGCTCTCCAGGGTCAGCTCCTGGACCGGCCGCTCCTCCGTCTTCGGCTGGGCGGCCTCGATCGGTGCCGACTGGGCCAGGGTTTCCCGGTCCATCGTCTCCTGCAGCGCCGCCGGGTCCTCGCCGCGCTGCTGCGCGGCGCGTTCGGCCGCCGAGAAGATGCCCAGCGCCGCCCGCTCGTCGTAGGGCAGGTGGTCGAGCGCCAGGCGGCGGAAGATGTAGTCCATCACCGAAGTGGCCATCCGGATGTCCGGGTCGTCGGTCATCCCGGCCGGCTCGAAGCGCATGTTGACGAACTTGCTCATGTACGTCTCCAGCGGCACCCCGTACTGGAGCCCGATCGAGATCGCCACCGAGAAGGCGTCCATGACGCCCGCGAGCGTCGAGCCCTGCTTGGACATCTTGAGGAAGACCTCGCCGAGCCCGTCGTCGGGGTAGGACGAGGCGGTCATGTAACCCTTGGCGCCGCCGACCGTGAAGCGGGTGGTCATGCTCGGCCGCTGGTTGGGCATGCGGCGCCGGGTCGGCCGGTTGACCTCGATGACCTTGACCTCGGGCTCCTGCGGCTGCGCCTCCTTGACCTCCTGCTTCTTGGAGCCGTCGCCGGCCGACAGCGGCTGGCCCACCTTGCAGTTGTCGCGGTAGACGGCCAGCGCCTTGAGGCCGAGCTTCCAGCCCTCCAGGTAAACCTGCTCGATGTCGTCGATGGTGGCCGATTCGGGCAGGTTGACCGTCTTGGAGATGGCTCCGGACAGGAACGGCTGCGTGGCCGCCATCATGCGCACGTGGCCCATGGGCGCGATGGCGCGTTCGCCCATGGCGCAGTCGAACACCTCGTAGTGCTCGCGGCGCAGGCCGGGCGCGTCGACGACGTGGCTGTGCTCGCCGATGTACTCGACGATGGCCTCGATCTGCTCCTGCTGGTAGCCGAGCTGCTTGAGCGCGCGCGGGATCGTCTGGTTGACGATCTGCATGGACCCGCCGCCGACGAGCTTCTTGAACTTGACCAGCGCCAGGTCCGGCTCGATGCCGGTGGTGTCGCAGTCCATCATGAGGCCGATCGTGCCGGTGGGCGCGAGCAGGCTGGCCTGGGCGTTGCGGTAGCCGTTCTTCTCGCCCAGCTTGAGGCACTCCGACCACTGCCGGGACGCCTCGTTGTGGATCTTCGCGTCCATGCCGCCGACCGTGCGCAGGTCGTCGTTGGCCGCGGCGTGCTTGCGCATGACGCGCTTGTGCGGCTCGGCGTTGCGGGCATATCCGTCGTACGGGCCCACGACCGCGGCCAGCTCGGCGCTGCGCCGGTAGGACACACCGGTCATCAGGGACGTGATCGCCGCCGCCACGGCCCGGCCGCCGTCGGAGTCGTACGCGTGCCCGGTCGCCATGAGCAGCGCGCCCAGGTTCGCGTAACCGATGCCGAGCTGCCGGTACGCCCGCGACGTCTCGCCGATCTTCTCCGTGGGGAAGTCGGCGAACGTGATCGAGATGTCCATCGCGGTGATGATCAGCTCGGTCAGCTTGACGAAGTCGGCGATGTTGAAGGTGTTGTCGTCCTTCAGGAACTTCAGCAGGTTGATGCTGGCCAGGTTGCAGGAGGAGTTGTCCAGGTGGACGTATTCGCTGCACGGGTTGCTGGCCGTGATCCGCCCCGTCTCGGGGGTGGTGTGCCAGTCGTTGATCGTGTCGTCGTACTGCACACCCGGGTCGGCGCACTCCCAGGCGGCCTTGGCCATCTTGCGGAACAGGTCCTTGGCGTCGATCTTCTCGATGACCTCGCCGGTCAGGCGGGCCCGCAGGCCGAAGTCGCCACCCTGCTCCACCGCGCGCATGAACTCGTCGGACACGCGCACGGAGTTGTTGGCGTTCTGGTACTGGACGCTGACGATGTCCTTGCCGCCGAGGTCCATGTCGAACCCGGCGTCCCGCAGCGCGCGGACCTTGTCCTCTTCGCGCGCCTTGGTCTCGATGAACTCCTCGATGTCGGGGTGGTCGACGTCGAGCACGACCATCTTGGCCGCCCGGCGCGTGGCGCCGCCCGACTTGATCGTCCCGGCCGAGGCGTCGGCGCCGCGCATGAACGACACCGGCCCGCTGGCCGTGCCGCCGCTGCTGAGCAACTCCTTCGACGAACGGATCCGCGACAGGTTGACCCCCGACCCGGAGCCGCCCTTGAAGATCACGCCCTCTTCCTTGTACCACTCCAGGATCGACTCCATCTGGTCGTCCACGGAGAGGATGAAACACGCGCTGACCTGCTGCGGCGACTGCGTGCCCACGTTGAACCAGACCGGCGAGTTGAACGCGAACACCTGGTGCGCCAGGGCGTGCTTCAACTCGTGGTCGAAGATCTCGGCATCCTCTTCAGAGGCGAAGTAGCCGTGCTCGACGCCGGTCCTGGTGTAGACGCCGACGACCCGGTCGATCAGCTGCTTCAGGCTCCACTCGCGCTGCGGCGTGCCCACGGCGCCGCGGAAGTATTTCGTCGTCACGATGTTGGCCGCGTTGACCGACCAGAACTCGGGGAACTCGACGCCTCGCTGCTCAAAATTGATCGAGCCGTCGCGCCAGTTCGTCATGACGACGTCGCGGCGCTCCCACTGGATTTCGTCATACGGGTGCACACCGGGCTTGGTGAAGATCCTCTTCATCTTCAGTCCCTTGCGCGGACGCTTACCCCCGCGCGCGACTGAACCGCTGGCCGTCTCCGTCATGACTCCCCCTTCTCCGCCTTCAACTGTGAGATCTCGGCCTCGAAGTCCGCCAGGCTCTCGAAACCGCGATATACCGATGCGAACCGCAGGTAGGCCACCTCGTCGAGCTCCCGCAGCGGGCCCAGGATGGCCAGGCCCACCTCGTTGGAGGGGATCTCGGCCGCGCCCTTGGCCCTGATGGCCTCCTCTACCCGCTGCCCGAGCTGCGCCAGCGAATCCTCGCTGACCGGCCTGCCCTGGCACGCCCGCCGCACGCCCGCGACGACCTTGTCCCGCGAGAACGGTTCCGTCACTCCGCTGCGCTTGCTCACCATGAGCAGTACGGTCTCCTGCGTGGTGAACCTGCGCCCGCATTCGGGACAGGTGCGCCGGCGCCGGATGGCCGCGCCGTCGTCCGTGGAGCGGCTGTCGATGACCCTGGTGTCAGGGTGGCGACAGAACGGACAGTGCACGCTTTTCGCCTCCAAGACCTGCGGCCACCACACGCGCCCTCACCGCCATGACGGGACGCTCGCGCACACTCCACGGGTGCCCATGGAGCGGTCATAGAAACACAAGGTGTGGTGAACTACATCGGTGTAACTACTAGATGTTGTGGTCCAACCGTAGAAGCGAGCGACCATGAACGCAAGTTGAGCCGGCCCTTCCCGCCGAAGTCCCGCCGAAGTCGCTGATCAGCCCACTGTCCCCATCCGCCCCGGGCGTGTCGGCCGATCGTGAGTGATCTTCTTGCAGGTGAGGCGTCACATCGGTTGCTCCAGGCCTCGTTCGTGAACAAACCTCACAACGGTACCGAACGACACCAGCGCCGCTTCCGTCCCGCCTCATGAGCCTCCGTCACACACCGGTTTCCAGCACTTTCCGTACGTACGTCCATCACGCCCCCTGATCCCCCCGCACCGGGATCCCTTATGTACAACCCCTCTCACCTGCGCTCTCATCCCGCTGCAGACGGTCTGTCCGCCCCGGATTCCTCGCGCTTTTCCGGCCGATCTCAGGCTTGTTCGCGGTCGGCGTCATACGACCGCGCCGCCGGCCTCCTCGGGCCGCTCTCGTGCGGCCACGACTGAGCTCCGTGCACCTCTTAGCCGCTGTCCGGACGACGAGGGCCTCCAGTCCCTGCACACGGTGCTATCGGAGACCGGTGCGGCCTTCCACGATCGGACAGCCGGGAACAGGCCACCAGACGGGGAACGCCTGGGACGGGGCCGCCACCTGGCGCCGACTGGCAGGGAGCTCCATCTGACCAGGTAGGCCCAAAACCCGGCTACGCCCGACTCTCAGCGTCTGCGAGAACCCGCGGCGAGCGCCGGGCCGACCGGATGTGGCAGCCGCCGTAATGCCGTCGGCCGCCGTGAGGTCGCCACATGCCGTGGAGTCGTTGCTCGCCGTCAGGCCGTTGCTCGCCCGCGATGTCCTCGTCCGCCATGGGACCTGCTGCCCACCGTGCCCGTTGCCCGCACAGAACCGTCGGTGGCCGCAAGCCCCGCGATCATCGTAATGCTGGCGAATGCCGTGATCCCCGCTGTCACCGTAAGGCGGCGGTGTCGTTCGGGACGTACAGTCGGCTGCCGGGTCGGACGAGGGAGTCGGGCAGGCCGTTCAGCCGCTTGATCTCCTCCACCAGGGCCGTGGGTACGTCCCCCTCGGAAAGTGCCTCGGCGATCTTCCACAAAGTGTCCCCCTCGTGAACCTCGACCCACGGCAGCCCGGCCTGGCCGGTCACCACGACCTGAACGTCCGCGTGCCCCGCCGCACGCGTACCGAGCCAGAACCCCCCGAGCGACAGCAGCGCCACCACGATCACCAGCACGACCCGGCCTCGCCTCGTCAGCCGGACAGGGGTAGCGCCGTTCCGGGCCAGCCGCACCGGGGCAGCACCGGTCTGGCTCAGCCGAATGGTCCCGGTACCGGTACCGGGACGCCCCTGGGCACCACGCCGCCCTGCGACGCTACGCTGCCGTCCACCGTCGCGCCGCCCTACGCCGTCGCGCCGCCTCCCCTCGGAGCCGGGCTTTCTTCCAGTGATGCGCCGCACCTCAACACCGTTGGGCCGGCCGGAAGGGCCGTTGGGACGGGATGCGTCGCCCGCCCGGGAGGACGAGCTTTTCCGTCGCAGGAGACGACCACCTGCCCGGGAGAGCAGGCCGCCCCGTGCAGCGGCACCCCGTGCGGCTCCACGTGCGGCTCCACGTGCGGCGGCACCCCATGCTGCGCCCTGTGCAGTCTCACCCCGTGCAGGGACGCCCCATGCAGCGGGGGCGGCGCTCTGCCGCGAGGTCGATCCGGCTCGCCGAGGTGGTGATCCGATCCGCGAACCGGCCCGCCCAGATGATGATCCGATTCGTGAACCGGCTCGCCCAAGTGATGCTTCGTTCCGTCGAGACGGAGATCCGCCCTCTTGAGCGGGCGGGCCCGCCCCCTGGATGAGCGAGCCGATCCGCCATCGTCCGCCGGCGGACGATGATCGTCTCCTGGCGGATGACCGCTCGTCGCTGATCGTGGATCTGCTCCCCTCGGTGGCGACCGGGCGGAGCTCCACCCCTGGCTCGCGCTCCATCCCGGACTCGCCGGGCCCCCCTTGCTTGCCGGTCGCCCTTCGCTTGCGGGCGGCCCCGAACTTGCGACGCGTCCCGAGCTTGCGCCACCCCGCCCCTGACTCGCGGGCCGCCCCGGACTTACGGGCTGCCCCAAGCTCTCGGGCCGACCCAGACGCACGGACCGGCCCAAGCTCTCGGGCGGGCACAGGCTCTCGGACCGCCCCGGAGTCCCGGGCCGGCCCTGGCTTGCGGGCCGACGCGGTGTCATCCGCGCCGTCCGGCGTGTCGCTTCTCCGGCCCCGTCGCGATCTGGTGTTCGCGGGCGGCATCGTGTCGTCGGAGTCGTCACTCCCCGTACGCGGTGGCGGGACGAGGCGCAAATGGGATCTTCCCCCACCAGTTGCGCGGGGCCCCAACCTCTTACCGGAATTCGCTCGGACACCGGCCTTCACCCGCGTATTGTCTCCCCGTCGATCCTTACTCTGCGTGGCATCGGCTATCAGTGTGAGCTGGTTGACGTCTTCGCTGGTCGTGTCCGTATTTGTGGGCGTTCGCATGGATGACCTCCTGCCGTGTGGCCTGAGGAAAAGGCCAAATAAAGATCAGCAAATCGAACACGGTGTCGATCGAACTCCCGTACGATGTTCTACACCACACTGGCGACTTTTTCGAGGAAGACTCGAACAATTGTTTGAAGATGATCTTCAACAGCGATACGGTCGCTGTGTGCGACATCAGGACCACGGACCGGGAGGTTCGCCGGTAAGGCGGGCCACCAGGCGAGGAGGAGGAAGAGCATGACCGAGCGGGATGGCGCAAACGGGGTCAGCGACCTCGCGGTGCGCCGGCGAGACTCCCTGGGGCTGACCCCCAGGCAGCGCAAGATCCTCGAAGTGATCCGAGACTCGGTGCAACAGCGCGGATATCCGCCGTCCATGCGCGAGATCGGCGAGGCGGTGCAGCTGACGAGCACCTCCAGCGTGTCGCATCAGCTGACGGCGTTGCAGCGCAAGGGCTACCTGCGGCGCGACCCGCACCGGCCGCGCGCGCTTGAGGTCCGGCTGCCGGGCGAGCCCGTGCTGTGGGTCGACCCCGACGCCGGCGACGAGGAGCCGACGGTCAACCGCCCCACCGCCGCCTACGTCCCGCTCGTGGGCCGTATCGCCGCCGGTGGGCCGATCCTGGCCGAGGAGAGCGTCGAAGACGTCTTCGCGCTGCCCAAGCAGCTCGTCGGCGAGGGCACGCTGTTCCTCCTGCAGGTCACGGGTGACTCGATGATCGAGGCCGCCATCGCCGACGGCGACTGGGTGGTCGTCCGCCAGCAGCCGGTGGCCGAGAGCGGCGACATCGTGGCGGCCATGATCGAGGGCGAGGCCACGGTCAAGACCTTCAAGCGCAAGGACGGGCATGTCTGGCTCGTCCCCCACAACCCCAACTACGAGCCGATCCCGGGCGACGAGGCCAGCGTCCTGGGCAAGGTCGTAGCGGTCCTGCGCCGGCTCTAGCGGGGCGGGGCCGGGCAGTCCTGTTCGTTCCGTTCCTGGTCACACCGTCTGGGATTCGGAGTCGCAGGCCGGAAGGCGTGTGTCCTGATCGTCTCGGGTCATAGATCCTGGGATTCAGCGGCGCAGTCTGAAGGGCATGTGTCCCGATCGTCCTGGGTCAGAGGTCCTGGAAGTCGGAGCCGCAAGCTGACCCGTTCGTTCCAGGTCAGAGCTCCTGGAGTGCGGAGCCGCAGGGCCTGGGTCCTGTTCTTTCCGTGTCGCACCGCCTGCGGCGCAGAGTCGCAGGCCGCAAGACGTGTGTACCCTCGCCGCCATCGCGCCGACGGTCGCACCGCATGATTGATCGATGAGGTACGCCGCATCTGCGCCTCCAGGGGGCGTTCGGTGCTGCTGCCTGGTCACCGGTTGACGGGTCCGTCGCCGCTCCTACGCCGACAGCCACGGCGTGGGGGCGGCAGGCCATACGTCTCGGGCATCTCCGACATACGACCGCAACCCGCTCCCGGCCTCCTCCTCCCGGCGAGCGACAGGGTCGCCTCGGGATGCCCGGCGACGGCACGCAACGAAGCCGGCCTGGCTCGTGGCTCGTGATCCCCATCTCCTGCACCCGTGATGGGGCACCCGCCTCGTTGCTCAGGGTGTTCGCCCCAGATGACGCACCCTCGGGGGACGGAGACCGCCTCTCCACAGGGCGGATGCGGCTGACCGCTCACCGCACCTGTCTGTCCGCAGGGCAGGTCGGCCACGCGTGCGGCGGCTCGCCCGCAAGGCGTCAGCGGTTGTGGTAGAGCTTGTGGGCTGCGGTGATCGTGTGGTCGGCGAAGTCCAGGACGTCTCTTCTGCGTTCGAACGGGGAGCCGTACAGCGAGCGCCGGGGTGTGCCGAAGTGGTCGCCGAGGCCGGAGAGGACGCCCGCCACGGTCGGCGTGGCCGTGTCCTCCTCGCGTAGGCGCAGCGCCTCGTTCACCACCCGGTGCCAGCGCTCAGGGAAGACCTCCAGGGCGTGGCGCCCGGCCTCCGTCTTGGAGGTGATCTCGCCGGTCGCCAGCGTGTAGTGCAACCGGGCCACGCCCGTCACCAGCCAGACGGCGCCGTACCCGCCCAGGCAGGTGAGGCCCCACGGGGAGAGGGGGCGGGCGGCGCGGGTGAGCAGGCGGCGCCAGTAGAGGTCGAGATCGCGGTCGGTCCAGGCGGCCAGGGCGCTGGGATCGTTCCAGATCTTCAGCTCCTCCGGCTCGGGCCCCCGGCAGGTCAGGCCGTGGCGGGCGAGGGTGTGCCAGGTGACGGGGTTGAGGGTGCCCCGGCGGTCGAGCCGTCCCGCGCGGGCCTGGGGGCGCTCGCCCAGGCCGGCGGGGTCGTGGCCGAGGTCGTCCCAGGTGAGGTAGACGCCTTCGAGAGGATGGGCGCCGAGCTTGGTGTGGATGCGTTCCAGCACCTCCGCCGGCGGCGGGTCGGCCGTCACCGCCACGAAGTCGACGTCGCTGGTGCCGGGCCGGTAGTCCCCCAGTGCCGCCGAGCCCTCCAGATAGAGGCCCTCCACCAGACCGGGAGCCTCCGCGTCGGCCAAGATGAGATACGTCTCAACTATCGCGGCGATCTTCGGGTGGGGCGTCATGGCCGCCCAGCCTGCCACAATCCGCCGCACCGCCTCATCACAATCACGAATCCTAGAATGAGCGAGTGAAGGACGTATATCCCCCGATAGACCTTAAATCCACGCATGATGGGCTTAAGTGGTCGGCAGTCGATCCCGGGGTGATCCCTGCCTGGGTCGCCGACATGGACCTGCCCACCGCCCCCGCCGTCACCGAGGCCCTGCTGCGCCGGGCCGCCGGCGACCTCGGCTATCCGACCTGGCTGCTGGAGCAGAACGCCGGCCCGCTGGCCGAGGCGTTCGCCGAGCGCATGGCCGCCCGCTACGACTGGCGCCCCGACCCCGCCCACGTGCGCCCGTTCAGCGACCTCAACCAGGCCGTCCAGGCGCTCCTCCAGGTCTGGACCAAGCCGGGCGACGGGGTGGCCGTGCACGCCCCGCTCTACCACCCGTTCCTGGACACGCTGCAGATCATGGAACGCCCGCTCCACCCGATCCGGATGGAGCCGGACGGCGCCACGTGGCGCTTCGAGGTGCCCGACCTGTCGGACTGCCGGGTGCTGCTGCTGGTCAACCCGCACAACCCCACAGGCCGCGTGTTCACCCACGCGGAGCTGACCGCGCTGGCCGAGAGCGCCGAACGCCACGACCTGCTCGTCATCGCGGACGAGATCCACGCCGACCTGGTCTACGAACCGCACCGGCACATCCCGTTCGCCACGATCCTGCCCGAGCGCACGGTCACGATCACCTCCGCCACCAAGGCGTTCAACCTGGGCGGCATCCGCTGCTCGGTGGCCCACCTCGGGCATCCCGGCCTGCGCGCGGCCATGGACGCGCAGCCCCCGTTCGTGTACGGCTCCCCGAGCGTCTTCGGCGTCGAGGCGACGGTGGCGGCCTGGCGGCACGGGGACGACTGGCTGGCCGAGACCGTGACCCTGCTCGACCGGCACCGGCACACCCTCGCCCGGCGCCTGCCCGCCGGGTTCACCTACCGCGTCCCGGAGGCGACGTACCTGGCCTGGCTGGAGGTGGGGCGGCCGGGCATGGCGGAGGTGATCGAGCGGGAGGCCAGGGTGCGGCTGAACGACGGCGCGGCGTTCGGCCCCGGTGGTGAGCACTGTGTGCGGCTCAACTTCGCCACCACCGAGGCCATCCTGGACGAGATCATCGACCGGTTGGCCCGCGTCGTCTGACCCGCGTCGTCTGATCCACACCGCCGGGTCCGAGGCCCGCCCGGGCCGGTTCATACCCGACCCGAGCAGGCCTGCGCCAAGGCCGCGGTCAGCTCAGCGGGGGAAGGTCCGGCGGGGTGGCCGCCGGGTGTTCGTCGAGGGCCGCGAGCGCGAGCTCGATCGCTTTGTCGAGCTGCGGATCCCGCTCCGCCACCCGGTCCTGCGGCGTCATCACCACCTCGACGTCAGGGTCGACGCCGTGGTTCTCCACGCCCCAGCCGGGCCCTTCGAGCCAGAACGAGTACCGGGGCTGGGTGACCACGGTCCCGTCCACCAGCGAGTAACGGCTGTCGATGCCGATCACGCCGCCCCACGTCCGTACGCCGACCAGCGGCCCGATCCCCCGGTTCTTGATGCCCGCACTGACGATGTCACCGTCGGAGCCGGCGAACTCGTCGGCGATCGTCACCACCGGCCCGCGCGGCGAGTCCTCGGGGTAGCGCATCGGCTTGTAGCCGCGCGGCAGCGCCCAGCCGGTGACCCTGCGGGACAGCTTCTCCAGCACCAGCTCGGACAGGTGCCCGCCGCCGTTCTCGCGCACGTCCACGACGAGTCCTTCACAGGCCATCTCGGTACGCAGGTCGCGGTGGAACTGCGCCCATCCGCTGGCCACCATGTCAGGAACGTGCAGGTACCCGAGCCGGCCGCCCGACGCCTGCCTGACGTGGGCCCGCCGGCTCTCCACCCATTCGTGGTAGCGCAGCTGCGACTCGTCGGCGATCGGGGTGACCACGACGCGGCGCACGTCACCGCCGGACGCCGGCCGCACGGTCAACTCGATGGGATGGTCCGCGGTGCCGGCCAGCAGCGCCAGCGGCCCGCGTACCGGATCGACCGGGCGTCCGCCGACCGCGAGGATCGCGTCGCCGGGGCGGACCGCGACGCCGGGCGCGAGCAGCGGCGAGCGGGCGGCGTGGTCGGACGACTCGCCCGGCAGGATCCGGGTGACGCGCCACACGCCGTCGTCGTCCATGGCCAGGTCGGCGCCGAGTAGTCCCTGGCGGCGTCTCGGGTCGGAGCCCCCGCCGGTCGCGTACGCGTAGGCGTGGGAGGTGCCCAGCTCGCCCTGCGCCTCCCAGAGCAGGTCGATGAGCTCGGCGCGGGAGCCGATGCGCTCGACCATCGGCTCGTAGCGGTCGAGCACGGCCTGCCAGTCGACGCCGTTCATGTCGGCGCGCCAGTAGTGGTCGCGCATGAGCCGGCCCGCCTCGCGGTAGGCCTGCCGCCACTCGGCCACCGGCTCGATCTGGACGGCGATGCGGTCGAGGTCGATGGTGACGACGTCGTCGCCCTCGCTCGCGGCCCGGGTCTGCAGGCCGTTCTTGCCGTGGGTGACGAGCCTGGAGCCGTCGCCGCTGACCTCGAACGAGCGCACCTCCTTGGCCAGCTCGGACTTGGAGCGCTTCTTGAGGTCGTAGCGTTCGAGGACGACGTCGGGGCTCTGGTCGCTGCCGTCGCCGAGGCGCCCGGCGATCGGGTGACGCAGCCAGAGCAGCGCGTCCTTGGCCGCGCGCAGGTTGCCGTAACGTCCGGCCTGCACCGGTACGGGGACCACGCGGCCGAAGATCCCGTCGGGATCGACCTCGGTGCGCGGCGGCTCGTCGTCCTTCTTCTCCCCCTTCGCCGGCTTGTCGTCCTCGCCGTTGAACCCGCGCCCCTGGAGTGAGGGGTCGAACGGCGACGGCGTGGCGGCCTGGAGCGGCACGATGTACGGCTTGGTCCCGTAGGCGAAGGCCAGGTCGAAGGCGTGCGCGTCGTAGACGGGGTCGAACGTGCGCACCGACAGGAAGGCCAGGTGCTTGCCGTCCTTGGTGAAGACGGGGTCGTAGTCGACGAAGCGCGGCGGGGTCACCTCGATCACCGAGGTGCCGTCCACCCGTCCCATCTTGATCTGCGTCAGCCGTACGTCGTGCGGATGTTCCCAGGCCAGCCAGCCGGAGTCGGGGGAGAACGCCAGGCCGCTCACGTCGCCCTGCTCGGTCCTGTCCAGCTCCCTGACGTTCTCACTGTCGAGGTCGACGACGAGCAGCCGGCCGTCGTGCGTGGCCACGGCCACGTGTTTGCCGTCGGGGGCGGCGGCCAGCTCCAGCACCCGCCCGAGCTGCCCCGCGGCCAGCGCCCTGACCTCGCCGCCCGGGGTGCCGATCTCCAGGCCGTCCTCGCCGGTGGAGTCGGACACCCACACGGCCTTGCCGTCGGCGTCGAGGACCTGCGGCAGCCGTACGCGGACGCCCGGCTCGGCACGCAGCGCGCCCGCGGGCCCGTCGCGGTGGGTCACCCAGTGGGCGGTGCCACGGATCTCGACGGCGCTGGCGCGCCCGGTCGCGTCCGGCGCGTACGCCCCGACCCGCAGCGGCGCCGGCCGCCTGGCGCGCCCCGGCCGCGGCCCGCCGATCGTCACCTCCAGCCGGTACGGCTCCGCGTCCAGGCTCTCCATCAGCCACAGGTCACCCGCGTGGCTGTAGACGACCCGCTCGCCGTCACTGGTGGCGTGCCTGGCGTAGAACTCCTCGTGGGAGCTGTGCCGGCGCACGTCGGACCCGTCGGGCAGGCAGGAGTAGACGTTGCCGACGCCGTCCACGTCGGACAGGTAGACGATCCGGTCGCCCGACCAGCTCACCGACCAGTACTGCGCCGCGCTGTCGGCGAACAGGCGGGCGAACTCGCCGTTCCCCTCGGCGTCCACCCAGATCTTGGCGGCCGTGCCGCCCCGGTACCGCTTCCACTGCGACGGCTCACGCCAGATCGACGACACGGTGACGACCCGCGCGCCATCACCGGCCCCGGCCGCGGTCCCGGCCTCGCCGATGGGCCCGTTGACGCTCACGTCGCTCACCCAGCCGTACGGCAGCCGCGTGGCCGGCCCGCCGTCGAGGGGCACCGCGTACGCCCACCGCCGGGTGTCGGAGCTCTGCCCGGTCGCGCTGACCGCGAGCACCCGCCCGTCCGCCGTCCAGCCGCGGACCGAGGTCGAGCCGCCGCCCCAGTGCGTCAGCCGCTCGCCCTCCCCGCCGTCGATCTCGGCCGCGAACACCTCAGCGGCGCCCTCCCTGGTACCGGTCCACGCGATGCGCGCGCCGTCGGGCGAGAACCTCGGGTACGACACGGAGACGCGGTCGGCGGTGAAGCGCCAGGCTCTTCCTCCGGTCAGCGGGGCGAGCCAGACGTCGTCGTCGGCGACGAAAGTGACCAGGTCACCGTGCAGGTGCGGGTATCTCAGGTATGCGCCATTTGTCACAGCTGCACACTAGTCCGCGCGGTCAAGCCCGGCCTATGGATTCTTCCGCGAGCGGACGTGCCCCGTCCCCGGAAACCGCACATCAGAGAGGCGGAGGTATGTAGGGGTAAGGGATTGAATGTCGGGTTTTCGGAGAGATGAGGACACATGAAGATCTTCGCTCGCGCCCACCAGTTGCCGCCGCGTCTGGCCGCCGCGGCCATCATCCTGCACTCCGGCCTCGGCAAGACCCACGTGGACGAGCAGAACGCCGCGGCCACGCACGGCATGGCCGCGGCCGCCTACCCCTTCCTCGGCCGCATGGACCCGGTGGCGTTCGTCAGGCTGCTGTCCAGGTCCGAGATCGCCCTCGGCGTGGCCCTGGCGGCGCCGTTCGTGCCGTCGCTGCTGGCCGGAGCCGCCGTGACCGGCTTCGCGGCGGGACTGCTCGGCCTGTATCTGCGCACGCCGGGGATGCGGGAGGAGGGCAGCCTGCGCCCGTCCGCGCAGGGGCTGGCCGTCGCCAAGGACGTCTGGCTGCTGGGCATCGGCCTCGGCCTGGTGATCGAGGAGCTGTGCGAACGCGACCATCATTGATCTCCGCTTCCTCGACGCTAGACCAGACAAAGTCGGGGTAGCCGGGACACATGGTACAGATCGGCTACACCTTGATGTCCGAGCAGACCCCGGCCCGTGAGCTGGTCGACTACGCCGCCGCGGCCGAGCGCACCGGCTTCGACTACGCGGTCATCTCCGACCACTATTTTCCCTGGCTGGAGGAGATGGGGCACTCGCCCTACTGCTGGTCGGTACTCGGTGCCGCGGCGCAGGTGACCGAACGGCTACCGCTCATGACGTACGTGACCTGCCCCATCATGCGGTACCACCCGGCCGTGGTGGCGCAGAAGGCGGCCACGATGGGGGTGCTCAGCAAGGGCAGGTTCACCCTGGGGCTGGGCGCGGGCGAGAACCTCAACGAGCACGTCATCGGCGAGGGCTGGCCGCCCGTGGACACGCGGCACCGGATGTTCGCCGAGGCGGTGCAGATCATCAGGGAGCTGTTCAGCGGAGCGTACATCACCCGCCAGGGCGAGTTCTACGACGTGGACTCGGCCAAGCTGTACGACCTGCCGGAGCGGCCCGTCCCCATCGGCATCGCCGCCTCCGGCGGGCAGTCGGCCGAGCTGGCCGCCGAGTTCGGCGACGTGCTGGTCGTCAACGAGCCGATGCCGTCGGTGGTGCGCCAGTTCAAGGCGGCCGGGGGTGAGGGCAGGCCGATCTACGGGCAGCTGCCGATCGCGTACGACACCGACCGGGAGGCCGCCGTGCGGCGGGCCCACGAGCTGTGGCGCTGGTCGAGTGTCGGCGGCTGGAAGGTCATGGCGGAGCTGCCGGGACCGGTGAACTTCGCCGCGGCCTCCGGCACCGTCCGCCCCGAGGACGTGGCGCAGAGCGTGCCGTGCGGCGACGACGTGGCGGCCGTGGTGGAGGGCGTCAGGAGGTTCGCCGACGCGGGTTACACGCACGTGGCGCTCGTGCAGATCGGGCACGACCAGCAGCGGCCGTTCTTCGACTGGGCGGAGAGGAAGCTGCTGCCGGCCCTGCGCGAGCTGTGACCGGCCCCCTGTGACCGATGCTGGGGCCGGCCGCAGGGGGGACGAAGGGTGACTAGGGGACGATGTTGACCAGCTTAGGCGCGCGGACGATCACCTTGCGCGGCATGCCGGTCAGGTAGGGCGAGACCTTGTCGGAGGCCAGCGCCAGCGCGCGCAGCTCGTCCTCGCCGATGCCGGGCGGCACCTCCAGGCGGTCGCGCACCTTGCCCGCCACCTGCACCACGCAGGTGACCGACTCCTGCACCAGCAGCGCGGGATCGGCCACCGGCCAGCCGCCGAACGCGACGGGCCCGGTGCGGCCCAGCCGCTCCCAGCCCTCCTCGGAGGTGTAGGGGGCCACCAGCGACAGCATGATCGCCAGCGTCTCGGCGGCCTCGCGCACCGCCGGATCGGCCGGGCCGGGACCGGAGTCGATGGCCTTGCGCGCGGCGGAGGTCAGCTCCATCATCCGGGCCACCGCCACGTTGAAGCGGTAGGAGTCGATCAGCTTGGTGACCTCGTCGATGGTGCGGTGGGTCACCTTGCGCAGCTCGGTGTCACCGCCCTCGAACGCCACCCCGGGCTCGCTCGCGACCTCGGACATCACCCGCAGCGCGCGGGCCAGGAACTTCTGCGAGGCACCCGGCGACAGGTCGGCCCAGTCGATGTCGTCTTCCGGCGGCCCGGCGAAGATCATGGTCAGCCGGACGGCGTCCACGCCGAACTCGTCGATCTGCTGGCCCAGGTCCACGCCGTTGCCCAGGGACTTCGACATGGCCTTGCCGCCGTTGATCACCTGGCCCTGGTTGAGCATGCGCACGAAGGGCTCGGTGAAGTCCACCATGCCCATGTCGTGCAGGACCTTGGTGAAGAAGCGGGAGTAGAGCAGGTGCAGCACCGCATGCTCGATGCCGCCGACGTACTGATCGATCGGGCCCCACTTGCGCACCTGCTCGGGGTCGAACGGGCCGTCGGTGTAGCCGGGCGAGCAGTAACGCAGGAAGTACCAGGACGAGTCGACGAACGTGTCCATCGTGTCGGTGTCGCGCCGGGCCGGGCCCGAGCACTTGGGGCAGGCGACGTTGACCCAGTCGGTGGCGCTGGCCAGCGGGGAGACACCCTTCGGCGCCAGCGCCTCGCCGCGCATGTCGGGCAGCGTGACGGGCAGCTGCTCGTCGGGTACGGGCACCTCGCCGCAGTCGGGGCAGTGGATGATCGGGATCGGCGTGCCCCAGAAGCGCTGGCGGGACAGCAGCCAGTCGCGCAGCCGGAAGTTCACCGCGCCGGTGCCCCTGCCGTCGACCTCCAGGATCTCGATGATCTTGGCGATGGCCTCGGTCTTGGTCAGGTCGTCCAGCGGCCCGGAGTTGACCAGGGTGCCCTCGCCCGGCGTGGCCTCGCCGGTCTCGCCCGGGTCGGCCAGACCGGTGTGCACGACGACCCGCACCGGCAGGTCGAACTTGCGGGCGAAGTCGAGGTCGCGCTGGTCGTGGGCGGGCACGGCCATGATGGCGCCGTGGCCGTAGTCGGACAGCACGTAGTCGGCCGCCCAGACAGGGATGCGCTCGCCGTTGACCGGGTTGATCGCGTGGCGGCCCAGGAAGACGCCGGTCTTCTCCTTGTCGGTGGCCAGCCGCTCGATGTCGCTCAGCTTGGCGACCTCGGCGCGGTAGGCCTCGAACGCCGGGCGCTGCTCGTCGGTGACGATCTCGTCGGCCAGCGCGGCGTCGGCGGCGACGACGAAGAACGTGGCGCCGTACAGCGTGTCGGGGCGCGTGGTGTAGACGTGGACCGGCTCGTCGCGGCCCTCGATCTCGAACAGCACGTCGGCGCCCTCGGAGCGGCCGATCCAGTTGCGCTGCATGGTCAGCAGCCGCTCGGGCCAGGCGTCCAGCTGGCTCATGTCGTCCAGCAGGCGCTGCGCGTAGTCAGTGATCTTGAAGTACCACTGCGTCAGCTCGCGGCGGACGACGTCGGCGCCGCAGCGCTCGCACTTGCCCGCCACGACCTGCTCGTTGGCCAGCACCGTCTGGTCGTTGGGGCACCAGTTGACCAGGCCGCCCTTGCGGTAGGCCAGCCCGCGCTCGAAGAAGCGGTTGAACAGCCACTGGTTCCAGCGGTAGTAGTCGGGGTCGCTGGTGTGCAGGCGGCGCGACCAGTCGAAGGCGATGCCGTAGCGCCGGAAGGAGTTGGCCTGCGTCTCGATGTTGGCGTAGGTCCACTCGGCCGGGTGCGCGTTGCGCTTGATCGCGGCGTTCTCCGCCGGGAGGCCGAAGGAGTCCCAGCCGATGGGATGCAGGACGTTGTAGCCCTTCTGCATCCAGTAGCGCGCGACGACGTCGCCGATGGCGAACACCTCGCCATGGCCCATGTGCAGGTCGCCGGACGGGTAGGGGAACATGTCGAGCATGTAGCGGCGCTCGCGGGGGTCCGCGGCGTCCTCGCTCGCCCGATAGGGTTCCTGCTCCTCCCATCGCTGCTGCCACTTGGCCTGCAGCGCCTGCGGGTCGTACTCACTCACGGCTTGTGTCCTTCTGGCTTGACTCGGACCCAATAAGAAAACCCCCCGTGCACACAACGAGGGGCGGAGCCGCGACGGCGGACTCTTCAGGGCCGTCGCGGCCCGCTAAGAAGCAGGGTCGCGGAACGCACGTGTCAAGCCTAGCGCACCTCTTCGGCTGAATGCAGACACTCGATCGAGGTCCCGGGGCACAATGGATCCTTCAGGCCCGGCGAGACCTGATGGTGATGTATCCGTTGTGACCTCATTCGTCCCAGAAGAATAGCCTTGTCGAAGTGGTGTACCCAGCTGAGCCCCATAGACCGGACGGCGACCTGCCGATGCAGGATCCGCCGACCGATCCTCATGGCTTCGCTCGTTTCGCTGCGGAACCACCTACATCTCCTGGAAAATCCCATGAGATCATGCGTGAGACGTCAAATCCGGATATAACGGGACATCCGGACACAACCTCGGGAGGGCCGGCAGTAATGGCAACGGAGAATTCCGGACCTCACCTGCCATCCTCCTGGCCTGAGGCACCCCGCCGCGAGGCGTCCTCCTGGCCTGACTCGCCCGCCGAGGTGCCGACGTCCTGGCCCGACAGTTCGCGATCGTCCCACCCCGAGCCGTCCTGGCCCGAGCCGCCGCGCAAGGATCCGTCCTGGCCCGACCCGCCCGGCGGCGGGCGCCGGGAACCGGCCGGCGCGCCGGCGTCGTGGCAGGACTCCTCGCACGGTACGTCGCCCTCCTGGCCCGAGCCGCCCCGCCAGGACGCCGGCCACGCGCCACTCCCGTATGACGCGGGCCGGCCCGACGGCTCCCAGCAGGACGTGCCGATGTCGTGGCCCGAGGCTTCCCCGCGGGACGCGCCCGGCTCCTGGTCGGGCAACTCCTCGCCGGACGTACGGAGCTCATGGCCGGACGCGCCGCCCCAGAGCATCGCGGGCCCGGCCGCCTGGCCGGAGGTCTCGTCGAAGGGCATGCCCTCGCCCGGCGGTCCGGCCGTCCCCGACCCGGTCCCCGCGTGGGCGCAGCCGCCCACCCCCTCTCCCGACGCCTGGTCGAACCTGTCCAGCCCGGCCCCGTGGCCGGCCGAGCGCCCCGCGGCCGACGGCGAGCGCGCGGCGCAGTACGGCTCCCCGAACGTCCCGGCCGACGCGCCGCCCCCGCCGCAGGTGCATCCGGCCGACGAGCGCACGGTCACCTACGGCCAGCACACCGAGAACCTGCTGAACGAGCGCGCCGTGCCGTCCGCACCCGGCGACCGCGTGGTCCACCCGGCCTCCCCCGGCGACCGGGTCGTCCACCCCGCCCCTCAGCAGCCCGGCGGAGGCCAGCCCGGCGGCGGCCAGCACGGCGGCAATCAGCACGGCGGAAATCAGCACGGCGGCAATCACCAGGGCGGCGGCCAGCACGGCGGCGGCCAGCCCAACGGCCAGCAGGGCGGTCCGCCCAACGGCCAGCAGGGCGGTCCGCCCAACGGCCAACAGGGCCCTCAGCACGGCGGCCGCGGCGACGGGCCTCCCGACGAGTCCGCCCGTCCCGGCCACAAGCTCAGCCGCGACCCCTCCGATCCGGAGAACCGCTTCGTCACGGCCGGCCAGATCAGCGGCTCGCGCACCCCGCCGCCCGAGCGCCAGCAGGAGCTCTGGAACACCGTCTTCGGCGACAACTACCAGGCCATGGGCGAGCACGACGCGCTGGACGACGAGGACGCGGGCCGGCCGGTCTGGGTCTTCGCGCTCGGCGGCTCGGTGGCGGTCGCGCTGGTGGTGGCGCTGCTGTGGGCGTTCCTGTGGGGCCCGCTGGCCGGCGAGGACGCCTCCAGCGCCGGCGTGGCCGAGAAGGCGACGGCCACCCCGACCGGCCCGAAGAGCACCAAGACCTCGTCCTCGATCGGCGCGCTGCCGAAATACCCGGGCAAGGCGTCCCCGGTGATCGGGCGCGTCCCGGACGCGGCGGCCGGCATCTCGATGCCGCGCCTGGGCGGCACCTGGCAGCTCGACCAGCGCGCCACGGTCAAGGCCACCTACGGCTTCGACACCCGCCAGTACGTCCAGGTCGCCCCGGAGCGGTACGCCACCGTCATGTCGGGCCCGCTGTCGGCGCGGCTGGCCTCGTACTACGAGCGTGACGACCTGGAGCCGGCCATCAGGCAGGTGGTGCTGAACGCGCGCAAGCGGTTCTTCCCCGCCGACAACAAGGTACGCAAGATCGCCCAGCAGCCGATCAAGGTGGGCGACCAGACGGGCCGACTGATCGCCTACCAGCTGACGTCCAGCACTGAGAAGGCCACGCTGGTGACGATGGCGGTGAACACCGGCGCCGACGTCCCGGCGATCGTCTACATGTCGATCCCGTCCACGAGCAAGCAGTTGCTGCCCGACATCCGCACGGTGATGAACCAGATCAGGCTGAACACGCAGTCGTGACCCGCTGACGGGTGGTCAGAAGGTGCACTCCATGTGCTTGATCCCGTTGATGAAGCTGGAGTGCAGCCGGTCCGGCTTGCCGCCCTCGACGTCGGGGACGCGGCGCAGCAGCTCGCGGAACATCACCGTGATCTCCCGCCTGGCCAGGTGGGCGCCCAGGCAGAAGTGGGGTCCGGGGCCGCCGTAGCCGACGTGGGGGTTGGGGTGGCGGGTGATGTCGAAGCGCTGCGGGTCGTCGAAGACGGCGGCGTCCCTGTTCGCCGCCCAGTAGAACAGCACGGCCTTCTGGCCCTTGCGGTAGAGGTGACCGTTCATCTCGAAGTCCCTGGTGAGCTTGCGGCGCATGAAGTTCACCGGGGAGGCCAGCCGGACGATCTCCTCGACCGCGCCGGGCGCGCGACCGTCTAGGTCCTCCAGCCACAGGGCCCGCTGGTCGGGGTTCTCGGTGAGCAGGCGCAGGCCGTAGGAGATGGCGTTCCTGGTGGTCTCGTTGCCGGCCACGACGAGCAGGATGAAGAACGAGCCCAGCTCCTGCATGGTCAGCCGCTCGCCGTCGATGTTGGCGTTGACCAGGGACGACGTCAGGTCGGCCGTGGGATGGTCGGCGCGGTGGGCGGCCAGGTCCTGGACGAGCTGCTGCAGCTCCACGCCGGCGTTGAGCAGGCGCTCGGCGATCTGGTCGAGGTCGCCGCCGGTGTATTCGGGGTCGAAGCCGCCGAGGATGATGTTGGAGCGGTCGAAGACGTAGCCGTAGTCGCGCTCGGGGATGCCCATCATGTCGCAGATGATCTTCAGGGGCAGGCGGGCGGCCACCTCGGTGACGAAGTCGCAGCCGGGCCCCTTGGCCAGCAGGTCGTCCACGATGGTGACGGCCGCGGCCTCGACGTCCGCCTCGAACTGTTTGATCATCTTGGGGGTGAAGGCCCTGGAGACGATCCTGCGCAGCCTGGCGTGGCGGGGGTCGTCCATGTTGATCATCGAGCCGAAGTACTCGGCGAACTCCGCGGGCATGTCGGGGATGTTCGTCGCCCCGCCGTCGCCCGAGCAGAACACCTCGGGGTTACGGCTGGCTTCGAGGATGTCGGCGTGCTTGACCAGGGCGTAGTAGCCCGGCCCCTTGGGCGCGTAGGACATCTCCATCTCCTCGAAGAAGGCGGGGGTGTCACGCGCGCGCAACCGCTCGAACGCGTCCTCGCGCTCGCTCATGGGCTTGGCCCAGAAGTCGCGGTCCGACAGGTCGAAGTCCAGGACGCTCATCAGAAACCTCCGGGGGAACCCCCGCCTTCAAGCGGGGGAGTAATCGGGCCCCTGTGGAGCGGGGCAGGAGCAGGCGATGCGCCGCCAGACGGACCGCCGTCGAAACGCGGTGCGATGCCGCAAAGTTCGGTAGCGTGTTCGATCGCGGCGATGCCCAAGCCGCCGGAGCAACGATCGGAAATACCCTCGCCGCCGGGCTGGCGGAGAGGTGAAACGCCTGTGGAGCTGGTGTAAGACCTCAACGAGAGATTCTTTTCTCGGGCGGGCGACCGGCGACGAAGCAGGAAACCTCACGGGCGACCGTGGGAATCCCTTCCCTTCAGGAGAGGGAGGACGTCAAGTGCCCATCATGGGAAAAGCGGGCACTTACGTCAATGGTTTCGACGTACACCGTACGTACGCGGCCGGGAAGCCGGTGCCTCCCGGCCGCGCGAGCGGCGCACGAGAAGGGGCGTACGAGAAAGCGCGAGGCTCAGGCCGACGGGCCGAGCCAGTCGAGGATGAGCCGGTTGACCTCGGCCGGTCGTTCGAGCTGCAGGAAGTGCCCGGCGCCCGGCACCACCTCGGTCCGCGAGCCCTCGGGCAGGTGGCTGAGCGCGTCCTTGGTCAGGTCGGCGCTGACGCAGCCGTCCTCGGCCCCGTGCAGGTAGAGGACGGGCCCGGTGACCCCGCCCTCGACGGCCGGGTACCGGCCCGAGGGCGGCGTGGTGCCGAGCATGGCCCGGTAGTAGCCGATGGCGGCGGCGAGGTTGGCCGGGGCGCCGATGCTGCGGCGGACGAACTCCAGGTCCTCGCTCGCGTCGTACCCCGGCGACCAGTCGCGCCACAGGTTGTCGATGAAGCCGGGAGCCGCGGCGGCCGACTCGGCCAGCGCCGTCTGGAAGAGGAAGACGTAGAACGAGCGCTTGAGCTGCTCGTACTCGAGGAAGCCACCCGCCAGCGAGCCCGGCGGCGGCACCGAGAGCGTCACGGCGCGGCGGAAGCGGCCGGCGGTGGCGTAGACGGGGAAGGCGCCCCAGTCGTGTCCGATGACGACGGCGTCGTCGCCGCCACCCAGCTCCTCGCGCAGCGCGCGTAGGTCGGCGACCAGCGCCGCGTCCTCGTAGGCGCCGTCGGCCGGGACTTCCGTGGGAGCGTAGCCCCGCATGAAGGGCGCGACCGCGCGGTAGCCGTGCTCGGCCAGGGCGGGCATCAGGTGCCGCCAGGTGTGCGCGGTGTCGGGAAAGCCGTGCAGGCACAGCGCCAGCGGCCCCTCGCCCAAAGACAGATACGCGAACTCCACACCATTGGCGTGGATAGTCCTGATCTCCATGACTGCGAAACCTAGCACGGCGGCCGCGCTCTGATCGGGCGCTCAGGAACCGGGCGCTCAGAAGGTGTAACGCAGGTGCTTGATCCCGTTGATGAAGTTGGACAGCAGGAACTCGGGCTCTCCCACCGCCCTGATGCCGGGCAGGCGGGTGAACAGCTCGCGGAACATCACGGTCATCTCCCTGCGCGCCAGGTGGGCGCCCAGGCAGTAGTGGGGCCCGGGGCCGCCGAAGCCGACGTGCGGATTGGGGTCGCGGGTGATGTCGAAGCGGTCGGGGTCGGCGAAGACCGACTCGTCGCGGTTGGCCGAGTTGTAGAACAGCAGCACCTTGTCGCCCTTGTTGTAGGCGACGCCGTTCAGCTCGTGGTCGCGCGTCAGCGTACGGCGGAACTGGATCACCGGCGTGGCACAGCGGACGATCTCGTCGCAGGCCCCGACGATGCGGCCGTCGAAATCGGCCAGCAGCAGTTCGCGCTGCTCGGGGTGGTCGGTGAGCAGCTTGAGCCCGTACGCGATCGCGTTGCGGGTCGTCTCGCTGCCCGCCACCACCAGCAGGATGAAGAACGAGCCGAGCTCCTGGGGCGACAGCCGCTCGTCGCCGTTGACCAGCAGGCTCACCAGGTCGCCCGTGGGCCTGCGGCGGCGTTCGTCGCCCAGGCGGGCGGCCAGGTGGTTGAGCGAGAAGCCGGCGTGCAGCAGCTTGACCAGGCCACGGGCGACGTTGACGCGGCTGAGGTCGGGCGACAGGCCGGTGTACTCGGGGTCGGCGTTGCCCAGGATGACGTTGGTCCGCCGCAACACCATGTCATGAAATTTCTCAGGAATGCCCATCATGTCGCAGATGACCCGCACCGGCAGCCGCGCCGCCACCTGCGTCACGAAGTCGTCGGGACCCTCGGCGACCGCCCGGTCCACGATCTCGGCGGCGGCCCGCGCCAGGTCCTCCTCCATCTTCGACAGCACGCGCGGCGTGAACGCGCGGGAGACGATCCGGCGCAGCCGCGCGTGCCTCGGGTCGTCCATGTTGATCATCGAGCCGAAGTAGACACTCAGCCAGCGCGGCATGTCGGGGATGCTGTTGGAGCACGGCTCACTGCTGAAGACGGCCGCGTTCCTGCTGGCCTCGGTCACGTCGGCGTGGCGGACCAGGGCGTAGTAGCCCGGCCCGCCGCCGACGAACGGCACGGCCTGCTCCGGCACGAAGGCCGGACGCTCCAGCTCGCGCAGCTTGCGGAAGGCTTCCATGCGCTCGGCCTGCGGCCGTCCCCAGAAGGGGATCTGCGACAGGTCGAGGTCCACCGGCAGCGTCATACCGTCGAGCCTACGCAAGTGACCACTTACGTCAAGCTTCTGCGCCCTTGATCAGGTCGGCTCCCTTCTCGCCGATCATGACGGCGGGCGCGTGGGTGTGGCCGCGATTCAGGGTCGGCATGACGGAGGCGTCGGCGACCCTGAGCCCTTCGACGCCGCGCACGCGCAGCTCCGGGTCCACGACGGAGTCGGCGTCGGCGCCCATCCGGCAGGTGCCGACCGGGTGGTAGAGGGTCTCGCCGCGCTCGCGCACCCACCGGGCCAGCTCCTCGTCGGTCTCCGGCGCCCAGTAGGGCGCCATCGGCCCGCCCGCGAACGGCTTCATCGCGTCGGTGGCGAACACCCGCTGAGCCGTCCGCAGCCCCGCGACCAGGCGTCTGACGTCGGCCTCCGCGCTGAGGTAGGCGGGGTCGATCAGCACGTCCGCGCCGTTCAGCCCGACCCGGCCGCGGCTCTCCGGCTGCAGCAGCACGACGCCGACGGTGAGCCCGTGACCGGTCGGCGGCGTGAGCCCGTGGTCGATGAACGGCCCAGGCGCGAAGATCAGCTCGATGTCGGGAGCGGGCTCGCCGTTCGAGGTCCTGATGAACGCCACCGCCTCGCCGACGTTCGTGGTCAGCATGCCGGAGCGGGTGACGAGGTAGCGCAGCAGGTTGCCGATCGACTCGGCCCCGGTCAGGGTCACCGGCCTGGTGCACTCGACGAACACGCCGCTGGACAGGTGGTCCTGGAGGTTCTTGCCGACCTCGGGCAATTCGTGCACGATCGGCACCCCGGCGTCGCGCAGCTCGTCGGCCGCGCCCACGCCCGAGCGCATGAGCAGGTACGGCGAGCCGATCGCGCCCGCCGCCAGGACGACCTCCCGCCTGGCCCCGATCCGGGTGCCGCCGCCGTACTCGATGCCCGTCGCCCGCTTGCCGTCGAACGTCACCCGGTCCACCGCGGCGCCGGTGACGACGGTCAGGTTGGGCCGCGAGACGGCCGGGCGCAGGTAGGCGTCGGCCGAGCTCCATCTCCTGCCCCGGTTCTGGGTGACGGGAGTGGGGCAGTAGCCCTCGTTGGAACGGCCGTTCAGCTCGCCCAGGCGGGTCATCCCCATCTCCTCGCACGCCTGGAGGAAGGCGGCCGTGGTGACGTTGGGGCTGCGCAGCTCGGAGACGTAGAGGGGGCCGCCGGTGCCGTAGACGCCGCCCTCGTTGCTGCCGACGCGGCGCTCGGCCCTGGTGAAGTAGGGCAGGACGTCGTCGTAGGCCCAGCCGGGGACGTCCCACTGGTCGTAGTCCAGCTGGCAGCCGCGTACGTACATCTGCGCGTTGAGCGAGGAGGAGCCGCCGAGCACCCGGCCTCTGGGCCAGTAGAGCTCGCGGCCGGACATCTCGCCCTGCTTGGCCGTGGTGAAGTTCCAGTCGTACTCGGTCTTGAACAGCTTGGCGAAACCGGCCGGCATGCGGATCTCTAACTTGTCGTCCTTGCCACCCGCCTCGACCAGGGCCACCGAAACACCGGGATCCTCCGACAGCCGGGCGGCCAGCACGCAGCCGGCCGAGCCCGCCCCGACGATCACGTAGTCGTACTCCATGACCCCCTCCTGGGGTGAGTTTCGTCCTCCTTGCTTAGCGGAAGGGCTCACGCGCGTCCATATCCAGTTGTGACCTGAGTTACCTACCAGTCGGTATGTGCGGCCTGCGAAGATGGCGCCGAAGCCGGTTCTAGAGGGAGGAAGGCGTCATGCTGAATCTGTCGATCGTTCTGGAGGACAGCGCCAGAAACACCCCCGACGGCACCGCCATCGTCTTCGGTGACATGCGGCTGCCGTACTCCATGATCGACACTGTGGCCAACCAGGTCGCGAACCTGCTGATCTCACGCGGGATCACCAAGGGCGACAAGGTCGCGCTGGCCTGTCCCAACCTGCCCTACTTCCCGTTCGTCTACTTCGGCATCCTCAAGGCCGGAGCCACGGTGGTGCCGCTCAACGTGCTGCTGCAGTCACGCGAGATCGCCTACCACCTCGACGACAGCGACGCCAAGGCGCTGTTCTGCTTCGAGGGCACGCCGGAGCTGCCGCTGGGCGAGCGCGGCCGGGCGGGCTTCGAGGCGGCGCAGGGCTGCGAGCACTTCTTCGTGCTGCCCGCCAGGCCGCTGGCCACCGAGTCCGAGCACGGCGAGTCGATCTGGGCCGCCCTCGGCGGGATGCCGGCGGAGTTCGAGACCGTGCAGACGGCCCCCGACGACACCGCGGTGATCCTCTACACCTCGGGCACCACGGGCCAGCCCAAGGGCGCCGAGCTGAGCCACCAGAACATGCTGCTCAACGCCATGGTCAGCGACAAGATGTTCCCCTCGGACGCCGAGCAGGGCGACACCTACCTCGCGGTGCTGCCGCTGTTCCACTCCTTCGGCCAGACCGTCGTGATGAACACCGGCTTCCTGCGCGGCGCCACGGTGGTGCTGATGCCGCGCTTCGACCCGGGCGAGGCGCTGGCGCTCATGGTCAAGGAGAAGGTGACGTTCTTCGCCGGGGTGCCCACGATGTACTGGGGCATGCTCAGCAAGATCCACGCGGACGGCGCGGAGGTGCCCACGTCGCTGAGCGTGGCGGTGGCCGGCGGCGCGTCCTCCCCGGTCGAGGTGCTCAAGGACTTCGAGAAGACCTTCGGCATCGGCATCCTGGAGGGCTACGGGCTGTCGGAGACCGCGCCGGTCGCCAGCTTCAACCAGCCCGGCCGGCCCACCAAGCCCGGCACCATCGGCACGCCCATCTGGGGCGTGGAGATGAAGCTGGTCGACAGCGACTGGAAGACCGTCGAGGGCGAGGGGCCCGGCGAGATCGCCATCAGGGGCCACAACATCATGAAGGGCTACTACGGCCGCGCCGAGGCGACGGCCGAGGTGATGAAGGACGGCTGGTTCCGTACGGGCGACATCGCCACGCGCGACGCCGACGGCTACTACTCCATCATCGACCGGGCCAAGGACATGATCATCAGGGGCGGGTTCAACGTCTACCCGCGTGAGATCGAAGAGGTCCTGATCAGCCACGACGACGTGTCGCTCGCCGCCGTCGTCGGCGTCGCGCACGAGTCGCACGGCGAGGAGGTCAAGGCGTACGTCATCCGCACGCCGGGGTCGACGATCACCGAGGACGAGCTGATCGCCTGGAGCCGGGAGAACATGGCGGCCTACAAGTACCCGCGGATCATCGAGTTCCGCGACTCGCTGCCGATGACCGCCACCGGCAAGATCCTCAAGCGCGAGCTGCGGTAACCGTCTCTCCTCCGAGGCGCGGGCCCCGCGCCTCGGAAGCCGTTATCCGCGTGCTCGTCCGGGCCGGGGTTCGGTAGCTTGGCCTCCATGCGAGATCGGCCGGACGACTTCGACGAAGGGCTGCTGCGGCCCGCGCTGGCCGCGTGGGGCATCGAGGCCGCCACGCTCGACTACGCGCCGGTCGGCTTCGGGGACTTCCACTGGGTCGCGGGCGGCCGGGGCGGGCGGCGCTGGTTCGTCACGGTCGCGGACGTGCGCCGGCGGACCTTCGACGGGCTGTGGCTGGCCATGGAGACGGCCGCCACGCTGCGCGAGGAGGCGGGGCTCGGGTTCGTGGTGGCGCCGCTGCGCGCCGGTGACGGCACGACACTGCGCCGGCTCGACGCCCGTCGCTACGCCATGAGCGTGTTCCCGTACGAGGAGGGCCGGGCCGGCGACTTCGGCGACGAGCCGCTGCCCGCCGAGCGCGGCCTGGTCATCGATCTGCTGGCGCAGCTGCACCGCACGCCGCCGCCCCTGCCGGCCCCGGCCCGCCCGCTGGAGCTGTCCGGGCGGGCCGCCCTGGAGCTGGCCCTCGGCGACCCCTCCCTGCCCTGGCTGGGCGGCCCGTACGCGCGGCCGGCGCAGGAGCTGATCGCCGAGTACGCGGCCGTGCTGCGGCGCAGGCTGGCCGAGTTCGACCGGCGGGCGGCCGAGCCGGGCGAGCCGGTGGTGACGCACGGGGAGCCGCATCCGGGCAACCTGCTGCGGGCGCCGGGCGAGCGGCTGCGGCTGGTCGACTGGGACACGGTCGGGATGGCCCCGCCGGAGCGCGACCTGTGGCTGGTGGCCAGGGACGCCGACGACCTGGCCCGCTACGCCGACGCGACCGGCCGCCGCCCCGACGGTGACACCCTCGCGCTCTACCGGCTGCGCTGGGCGCTCGACGACGTGGCGGAGTTCGTCGAGTGGTTCCGCTCGCCGCACGCGCGCACGCCGGACGCCGAGCAGTCCTGGGCCGCCCTCACCGGCACGCTCAAGCAGCTCGCGGACGACGACGTGGCAGGGGAGCCTCGGCTCCCGTAGCCGAAACTTTCACCGGCCGCCACCGCTCACCCGCAGCTCACGAGCGCGCCGGCCGGTCCGCTCGCCTCGGCGGCATTGCGATGCCGAAATTTTCGCTGGACACTCGCAATGTTTCGGCCGCTGAGCGAGAGGACCTCGATGAAGCTGAGAGCACGTATCGCGAGCGCCGTGATCGCCGCCGCGGCGCTCGTGACCGCCGGCCTGATCACCGCGACCCCGGCCGCGTCGGCCCAGCTCACGGAGGTGACCGGCTTCGGCGCGAACCCCACCGGCCTGCGCATGCACCTCTACGTCCCCGACGGTGTCCCCGCCCGCCCGGCGCTGCTGGTGGCCGTCCACTACTGCACCGGCTCGGGCCCCGCCTTCTACTCGGGCACGGAGTTCGCCTCGCTCGCCGACCGGCACAAGTTCGTCGTCATCTACCCGTCCGCGACCAGGAGCGGCTCCTGCTACGACGTCTCCTCGCCGCAGGCGCTGCGGCACGACGGCGGCAGCGATCCGGTGGGGATCGTCTCCATGGTCAGATACGTGCAGGCACGCTACAACGCCGACCCCGCCCGTACGTTCGTGACGGGGGCCTCCTCCGGCGGCATGATGACCAACGTGCTGCTGGGCGCCTACCCCGACGTGTTCAAGGCGGGGGCGTCGTTCATGGGCGTGCCCTTCGCCTGCTTCGCCACCACCGACGGCTCAAGCTGGAACAGCGCCTGCGCCAACGGCCAGATCGTCAGGACGCCGCAGCAGTGGGGCGACCTCGTCCGCGGAGCCTACCCCGGCTACAGCGGAGCCCGCCCGCGCATGCAGATCTGGCACGGCACCGAGGACGCCACGCTGCGCTACCCGAACTTCCAGGAGCAGATCAAGCAGTGGACGAACGTCCATGGCGTGAGCCAGACCCCCAGCCTCAGCGACCAGCCGCGGGCCGGCTGGGCCAGGGCCCGCTACGGCGGCACCGGAACCATGGCCCCGGTCGAGGCGATCAGCCTGGCGGGCGTCGGCCACAGCCTGCCACAGGGCGGGATGGCGGCCGCGGCCATCGACTTCTTCGGCCTGTCGGACGGCGGGACCGACCCCACGACGTCGCCCACCGTGTCGCCCACTGTGTCCCCCACCGTGTCCCCCACTCCGCCGGTGGGAACGTGCGCGGTCACGTACACGATGAACACCTGGAACACCGGCTTCACCGCCGAGGTCAAGCTCACCAACACCGGCACGGTGGCGCTCTCCTCGTGGAACCTGGCCTTCACCCTGCCGGCCGGCCAGAGCATCACCTCGGCGTGGAACGCCACGGTGTCGCCGTCCAGCGGCCAGGTGACGGCCCGCAACGCGCCCTACAACGGCTCCGTCGCGCCGGGAGCGTCGGCCTCGTTCGGCTTCCAGGCCACCCACGGCGGCGGCACCGGCGAGCCGGCCGCCTTCACCCTGAACGGCACCGCCTGCACCACGACCTGACGGCCCGCTCCACCCCGTCGCAGTCCTCGTGCTTCTCCCCGACCACGGTGGTGCGGGTGGAGCCGCTGAAGAAGACGGTATCGATCTGGAGCCGCGAGGGGCCTGGCGCCGGCCGGGCCAGACCCCCATCGCGGATCAGGTGACGGGTTCGATCCACACGTCGCGGAAGCGCGGGTTCTCCCCCGCGTCGCCGTGGTCCTGGAGGCGGACGCCGGCCGAGGCCGCGTTCTCCGGGATGTTGTCGCCGGTGCCGCCGTCGACGGCGACGTCGTCGTGCACGACCGTCCCGTTCCAGACGACCGTCACCCTGGCGTCGTCGACCTTGGCGCCCGCGCTGGTGAAGCGGGCCGCGCGGAAGGTGATGTCGTACGTCTGCCAGGTGCCCGGCGCGGTGGCCATGTTGCGGTCGGGCGGGCGCTTGGAGTAGATCGAGCCCGCCTCGTTGGCCTCAGGCGTGGTGTCGCCGTACGACTCCAGCACCTGCACCTCGTAGCGTTCTTGCAGGTAGACGCCGCTGTTGCCGCGCTGCTGACCGGTCACCTCCGGCGGGTAGTCGGGTTCGTACCACTCGACGTGCAGGGTGAAGTCGCCGAACGTGCGCCGGGTGCGGATGTCGCCGCCGTACGACTCCATCGAGCCGTTCGCGACCGGCCACGTCGCCGCCCCGCCGGCCCGTCTCTCCCACGCCGCCAGGCTGGAGCCGTCGAACAGGGTGATCCGCTCCCCCTTCGACACCGTGACGTGGTCGAGCCCGGCATCGCCCGCGTCGCCGGAGTCGTAGCGGTAGGCGACGGTGTTCGTCCCACGCTTGAGTGGCAGCGCCTCGGTCTGCACCTCCCAGGCGTCCCGGCCGCCGGTGGCCGCCAGCCGTACCTGCCTGACCTTCTCGCCGTTGACGTGCACGCTCACCGACGTGCCCGCCTCCGCCGCGTAACGCAGCCCGACGTTGTACGTGCCGGCCGCGTCGGTCCGGACGGAGAACGACGTGCTCGCGCCCGGCTTGGTGTAGCCGTCCACGAAGCCCGAGCCGGTGAAGCCCTGGTGGGCGGTGCTGACCGCGGCGCCGCCGCGCAGCGTGGCCCGTTCCGCCTCCAGCACCGGGCGGGCGGCCACGGTGATCGCGTCCAGGTTGACGTTGCCCGTGTCGCCGGTGTCGTAACGGTAGGCGATCGTGTTGACGCCCGCCCGCAGCGCCAGCGGCTCGACCCGGGTGGCCCACAGGTCCCACGTGCCCGTGGACGGCAGTTGCGCCTGCCTGACCTTCGTGCCGTTGACGTACACGCTGAGCGACTTGGTGCCGGGCGCCGGGTCGGGGCCGTTGGAGTAACGCAGGCCCACGTGGTAGGTGCCGGCCTGCTCCACCTGGACGGCGAAGCGCGTCGTGGCGCCCGCGTTCCAGTAGCCGTCCACGAACCCGGATCCCGAGTAGCTGGGGTGGTCGGTGTTCAGCTTCGCGCCGCCGCTCTGGGCCGCGCTCTCGGCCTCATAGGTGGTGTCGGCGCTCGCGCCGCCGGGCAGCGAGTTGAGCGTGTACCACGCCTCCGTGCTCCACAGCGGCTCGCCTGAGGCGGAGCTGAACGGGCGCGGCGAGCGCAGGTGCACCACCCGGCCCGGCTTCAGGCCGGCCACCTTCAGCGTGACCTTCCGGCCCGACGCCTTCGCCGAGGTGACCGTCAGCGGCTCCTCGTCCACCTTCGGGCCGCCGTACGTGACGGCGGGGACGTAGCGCCACTGGGTGAGCTGGTAGCGGCCGGCCAGCGACGCGATCGTCTCCGCCGACAGCGGCTGGGTGTACTCCAGCTCGAAGCCGCCCTCGATCGCCCGCATCTTCAGGAAGTCGAACGCCTTCTCCTTGCCGGGCGTCAGCTTCTGCAAGCCGTAGGTGAGTTTGCCCGGCTGGCCCCAGTTGCCGCCCGCGCCCAGGCCGCCGGCGTAGATGGCGCCGTCGGGTCCGAGGCTGATCCGGTTGACGCCCGCCTCAAGCCCCTGGGTGAACCGGAACACCGCGCCCTGGTACTCACCGTTCACCTTCTCCAGGTAGGCCCGCTGGATCCCGCCGTACGTGACGTCGCCGAAGAAGAGCTGGCCCGCGTACCTGCCCTGCTTCATCAGCAGCGGCGTGCTGGGCGAGTTGGCGATCTCGTTGTGCGGCAGCCACAGCACCGGCGGGCTCACCGCGCCGGCGTCGAACGGGCCCTCCGGCGTCGTGCGGTGGCCGAAGAAGCGGCCCTTCTCGATGTGCACCAGCTTCGAGGCCGGCAGCCAGCCGCCCTGGTTGTCCAGCACGAACAGGTCGTCGTCCGGGCCCCGGCCGATGCCGTTCGGGGTGCGCAGGCCGCCGGCGAGATACTCGACCTTCCCGGTCGCCTTGCTGACCTTGACGGTGACGCCGCGGTCGCGGGCCGGCTGCGGGACGGTGGTGGCGCCGCCGTAGTCGATGGCCACCGACAGGTTGAGGTAGAAGTGGCCGCCCCGGTAGAGCAGGCCGAAGGCGAACTCGTGGAAGTTCCCGCCGAACGGCCAGGTCGCGACCGTCCTGAGGGAGTCGGCGACCTCGTCGCCGTTCGTGTCGTTCAGCTCCACCAGGCGGGACTTCTCCGACACGTACAGCTTGCCGTCGACGTACGCGATGCCCATGGGCTCCTGCAGCCCCTCGGCGATCTTCTTGGCGGTGACCTTCGCCGGGGAGGTCGCGCCGGTCACACCGCTCAGCAGGTACACCTCGCCGAGCCGGTTCTCCGAGCCGCCCCAGGTGGTGACCGCCAGCCGGCCGCCGGGCAGCCAGGCCATCGCGGTCACCTGCGGCTCGAACCCGGCCGGTCGCAGGTCGGTGAGGGTGTAGTCAGGGTGCACCGCCTGCAGCGGCAGGCCGTCGCCCGGGGAGTCGGCGCCGCTCTCGCACTCCTTGCGGCCGGGGGAGGTCACCCGGACGACGTCCGCGTCCGTGCTCAGCGCCTCGGTCGGGACGAGGGTGAACGCCTGGGCGCCCGGCGGCTTCCACTCCAGCCTGAGCTGCTGGCCGTACAGGTGCTCGAAGTGGTCGGCACGCAGCGGGTGGTAGCCGGCTGTCAGCGTGATCGTGCCGTCCACCGCGATCGGCCCGTGCCGGCCGTCGTTGACGATCACGACGGTGTCGCCGATCCGCAGCCGGGAGCCGTCGTCGCTGATGAGCCGGAACTCGTAGGTGCCGGCGGCCGGGACGGACAGGTTGCCGGTGACCTCGGTGACGAACAGGTCGGTGAGGCCGAAGTCGGCGTCGGACGTCCAGTCGATCGTGGGCATCAGCTTGTCCACGTTGGGCGTCTGTCCTGGCTTGAGCGTGCACATCTTGGACAGTTCGACCTGGACGTCATAGGTGCGCAGGGTGACGCCCGGCACCTGCGGCGGCACGTCGGCGCCCGCGTGTGCGGGGACGGTCGCGTGTGCGGGGACGGTCAGGAAGGAGAGCGCGATGATCAGCAGAGCGGATAAGAGGGGTAATCTCCGCATGACTTGGCCCATCTCGTTGCGGGCGCCCTGGTGCGGCGCGGGTGGGGGTGCGGCATCGCCGGGCCGGCCGTCGGCGGATGCCGGGTCACGTGAGTCGGAAAGCAAGGGGGATAACGCTGCTCTGCGCCGTAATATAAGGCGAAATTTCCGACTTGCCCATAGTCTTTCGCCGAAAATCGGTGAAAGTCACGATGCACCGGGGCAGAAGCTGTGCCAGGGCACAAGAGCCCGCACACAGAGGTCGCACACAGCGCCGCATAAAAAGGCCGCACACAGCGGAACGGCGCGACGGGTCGCGGGTCTCACCCCGCGACCCGTCGCGCCGTTCGACGATCAGGCCGTGCTCGGTGATCCGGCCTTACTCGGTTGCCGGCCGTGCCAGACGATCTGTCAGGGCCGACGATCTGTCAGGGCCAGTCGATGGACGGCCGCAGCGGAACGCCCGAGCGCCCGTTCTGGTCGAGTTTGACGCCCAGAACCTGGTGCAGCTGGACCTTGTTGCGCTCGAAGCCGACGATGCAGCCGGCCATGTAGAGGGCCCACACCCGGGCCGTGCCCAGGCCGACCTCCTGCACCGCGTCGTCCCAGTTGGCGTCGAGGTTGTCGCACCAGTGACGCAGTGTCTTGGCGTAGTGCTCGCGCAGGTTCTCCTCGTGGCGGATCTCGAAGCCGAGGTCCTCCATCTGCCTGACCAGCCAGCCCACCGACTCCAGCTCCCCGTCGGGGAAGACGTAGCGGTTGATGAAGCCGCCCTTGTTGAACGTCTTCTCCTTGCCCGTCGGCCGGGTGATGCAGTGGTTGAGCAGCCGGCCGCCGGTCTTGAGCTTGCCGTACAGGAACTCGAAGTACGACGGCACGTTGTCCTTGCCGATGTGCTCGGTCAGGCCGATGGAGCTGACCGCGTCGAAGCCCGTCTCCTTGACGTCGCGATAGTCCATGAACCGGACCTCGGCCAGGTCCTGGAGTCCCGCGTCGGCGATGGCCTTCTGCGCCCACTCCGCCTGCTGGCGGCTCAGCGTGACGCCGAGGGCCTTGACGCCGTAGTGCTGGGCCGCGTGCATGACCATGCCGCCCCAGCCGCAGCCCACGTCGAGCAGGCGCATGCCGGGCTCAAGGCCGAGCTTGCGCGCCACCAGGTCGAACTTGGCGAACTGGGCCTCTTCCAGCGTCGCGTCCTCGCCCGGGTAGCAGGCGCAGGTGTAGGCCATCGACGGGCCGAGCACCCAGCGGTAGAAGCGGTTGGAGACGTCGTAGTGGTGGTGGATGGCCTCGGCGTCGCGCTGCTTGGCGTGCCGGGAGCCCAGCCGGGCCAGCGCGCTCTGGCGCATCTCCTGCGGGGGCGGGGGCACGCGCATGAGCAGGGGCTTGACGCCCAGCGCGCGGACTGCGGCCAGCTTCTCGGAGGTGGTCAGGTCGTTGGTGGTGATGTTCCACATGCGGTCCAGCAACGCGTAGAGGTCGCCCTGGACGTCGAGATGGCCGGACACGTATGCCCTGGCCAGGCCGAGCTCCCCCGGTGCGTGGGCCAGGTACGCCACCGCGATCGGGGACTTCACCTCGATCGCGAGGTCGGCACCGTCGGGCCCCGCCTTGCTTCCGTCGTAGGCCGTGAACGCGATGTTCGCTTCGCGGCCGACGATCTTTTCAAAGATGGTTGCCAGAGCCATCTGCTCACCTTCCCCGTACACACTTTTCGTACAGGTCCAGCAGGCGACCGTTCGGGTCGTAATCCCGCTTGACCGGCCAATAGGCGTCGCCGTTGTACAGCTGCCAGAACCGCTCACGGGCGTAGAACGAGGTCGAGTAGAGCGACTTGTGGCCGTCGAGTTCGTGCACGGAGTGCTCGATCAGCCGGTTGTAATACCCGTCGAACTGCCCCCGCGGCAGCGGCACCATTCCCCAGAATCCGAAGTTGACGTAGAGCTTGCCCGGCTCCAGCGGGTAGAGCGGCCATCGCGAGGCCGCCCGCAGCGGGCACATCCACACCGGGGTCATGCCCACCTTGTCGTGAAAGAACTCCAGGAACTCCGCCCCGCGCTCGACCGGGACCTCGACGTCCTGGATCACCGACTCGCTCACCGGCAGGCCGCGCCACCTGTCGACGCGGGCGGTCACGCCGTGCTTGCGGTCGAGCGCCACCAGGCGCCGGTAGACGTCGGAGCGCATCCAGCGGCGCGGCATGAGCGAGCGGACCACCGGCTGCTGCACCCCGAAGGCGCGCGAGCACCAGAACCAGTCGGTGTCCCAGCGCCACAGGTAGTCGCGCACGGTCAGCCAGTCGCGGCTGCGCTGCCTGATCGACTGGTAGTAGATCCGCATCCCGGTGTAGTCGGAGACGTAGGGGGCGCGGTCGGCGAAGCGGCCGAGCGTGATGTACATCTCGCCCGGCTCGAAGAAGACGCCGTCGATGAAGTCGACGCTCTCGCCGTCGTGGACCATGCTCTCGCTGATCTCCTGCATGGCCAGCATGCACTTGCCCGCGTCGGTGAACTTCAGGTGGGTCAGGTGCACGTACGGCCGCACCTTGCGCAGCTTGATCCTGATCCGCAGCGCGTAGCCGAGCGTGCCGTAGGAGTTGGGGAACGCGCGGAACAGCTCGCGATGCTCGTTGTCGTCGCGGGCCACCACCACGCGCCCGTCGCCGGTGAGGATCTCCAGCTCCTCCACCGACTCGTGCGGCAGCCCGTCCCTGAAGCTGGTGGACTCGATGCCGAGCCCGGTCACGGCCCCGCCCAGCGTGATCGTCTTGAGCTGAGGCACCACGTACGGCATGAGCCCGTGCGGCAGCGTGGCGTCCACCAGGTGCTCGTACGTGGTCATGCCCTGGACCTCGGCCGTCATGGTCTCAGGGTCGACGCTGATGACCTCGGCGAGGTCTCTGGCCGAGAGCTTGGCCGTCCTGCCGCCGTCGCGGAACCTGAACAGGTTGGACGTGGACTTGGCCAGGCGGGGCGCGGCGTCGCCGGGAATCTCGGCGTACGACTGCCGGATCTGCTCTACTGCCCGTCGGTGTGTCGACATCTTCGTCGTCACGAGAGCACCCCCTTGAGCTGGTAGAGATCGTCCGTAAGACGGTATCTCCCATGGCCGATCCGGACCAGACCGGGGTCGTTAAAGACACGAAAACTGTTCATCGTGCCAGGTGAATCCCCTACGTAGCAGGCGATTGCGTAAACTTCCTGAAGATCACCGGCGTTACGCCGTTGACCACGCTGTTCACCTCCTTGCCCTCGACCGCGGCGGCCAGATTCTCCACGGTGGCGGCGAGCAGCCGGCCGCTGGCCTCGGGGGTGACGCCGGCCGCGTGCGGGGAGAGCAGGACGTTCGGCAGCTCCCGCAGCGGATCGCCGGCGGGCAGCGGCTCGACGTCGAACACGTCGAGGGCGGCGCCGCCCAGGTGGCCCTCGCGCAGGGCGGTGACGAGCGAGCCCTGGTCCACCACGCCGCCCCTGGCCGCGTTGACGAGCAGGGCGCCCTGCTTCATGCGCGCGGGGTCGATCAGCCCTCTGGTCTCGTCCGACAGCGCGATCACGACGACCAGCACGTCGCTGCCGGCGACGAGCGTGTCCAGGTCGGTGTGGCCGGGGTCCTCGCGCGGGGTGCGCGTCCAGTAGGAGACCTCGCAGCCGAGCGCGCGGAACAGCCGGGCGCAGGCGACGCCGATCGGGCCGTAGCCGACGATCCCGGCCCGCTGCCCGTGCAGCTCGCGCGGCTGCAGCCCCTGCTGGGGCCACTCTCCGGCGCGTACGGCCGCGTCGGCGGCGCCCAGCTTGCGCGCCAGCGACATGGCCGCGGCCAGGCACCACTCGGAGACGGCCACGGCGCTGACGCCCGGCGTGTTGGCCAGGGGCACGCCCGCGGCGGTCAGGGCGGCGAGGTCGTGGCCGTCCACGCCCACCGACGGCTGCTGCACGAACGCCAGCCGGGGCGCCGCCGCGACCGCCTCCGCGTCCAGGACGAGCGCGCCCGTCCAGTCGCCGAGCACGATCTCCGCCTCCGGCAGCGCCGCGAGGAGCGCCGCACGGTCGCGGCCGGCCGGGACGCGTACGGTCACCCCGTCGCCGAGCGGGGCCAGGAGACGGCGGATGAGCTCCTCGGGGAGGGGCGGCAGGGCGAGCAGGTTCCAGGGACTCATGCCCTCACAGTAAAGCTGGCGATCACCTGGCGCATCAGGGCTCTGCTGCGCACCCACTGCCCCTCGGCCACCGTCCACGACAGCAGGTAGGCGGCGTCCCCGGTCGAGACGACCCGCCGGACCTCGTGGTAGCGGGTGCCGGGGCGGACCCAGGGCGCGTCGCTCGTCTCGCCCGCGATCCAGGTGAACTCCCACTCCACGGCCTTGACGCCCCGGTGGGAGACGATCCTGCGGCCGCGGTTGATCACGGTCTGGGCCTCGGCCTTGAGCCGCTCCTCCGAGTCGCGCATGACCTGGTTGGCGTCGCGGTTGGCGTAGAAGGACTCGACCCCGACGTGGGCGTTGCCGTCTCTGCGGGTCCATTCGGTGTAGCCCTCGCCGAGGGCTCCGCGCCAGCCGATCGGCCGCATGATCGACCAGCCGTCCTTGGACCGCCACGCCCGCACGGCCGGGGCGAGCCTGGTCACGCTGGGCGACGGGGTCGCGGAGGGCGTGGCGCTCGGCGTCGCCGCCGCGCTGGGCGTGAGCGGGCTGGTCGCCGCGGCCGGCTGCGTGGTGGTGCGCGGCGTGCCCTCGGCGGGTGAGGCGGCCCTGAAGTAGGCCACCGTGCCGCCGGTGACGACCAGCACGACCGTGGCGGCCGCCGCGAGCAGCGCCCGGCCGGGGGCCGAGCCCTTCTTGCGCTCCCTGGGCGAGTCGAGGTCGGCGCTGGCGGGCTTGGCGGCGAGGATGGCCGCGAGCAGCTGATCCGCCTCCTCGGCGCCCACCCGGTCCTGGGGCTCCTTGCGGAGCAGGCCCTTCAGGATCGGGTGCATGATCGGCGGGATCCTGCGGTAGTCGGGCTCCTCGGTGAGCAGCGCGTTGAGCGTGGCCATGGCGTCGCCGCGCTCGAACGGGGAGCGGCCGACCATGCACGCGTACAGCGTGGCGCCCAGCGACCACAGGTCGGACTCCGGGCCGGCGTTCTCGGCGCGGACCCGTTCCGGCGCCAGGAAGCTCGGCGAGCCCGTGACCATGCCGGTCCGCGTCAGCGACGCGTCACCCTCGACGGTGGCGATGCCGAAGTCCATGAGCACGGCCCGGCCGTCGTCGGACAGCAGGATGTTGCTCGGCTTGACGTCGCGGTGCAGGATGCCGGCCGCGTGGGCGGCCCGCAGCGCGGACAGCACCTGCCGGCCCACGCTCGCCGCCTCGCGCACGGGCAGCGCGCCGGTCGTCAGCACGACCTGCTCGACCGAGGGATGGCTGACCAGCTCCATCACGATCCACGGCCGGCCGCCCTCCTCGACGACGTCGTAGACCGCGACGACCGAAGGGTGATTGAGCTTCGCCGCGGTGCGTGCCTCACGGGCGGTGCGCAGCAGCTGACGCTCCTGGTCGCCCGGCGACAGCCCGGCGGGCAGCAGCACCTCCTTGATCGCCACCTGCCGGTTCAGCAGTGTGTCGCGGCCTTCCCAGACCACGCCCATCCCCCCGCGACCCAGTTCGCGCAGTAACTGGTAGCGCCCTGCGATGAGCCGGTTGCCATCCGAAACCATGTCCTACCCCTGTAGCGGCGCACGCGCCTGCTGCAGACGGACGCTGAACGCGACCGCCTGTAGACCACCCGAACAGTGGGCAAGTTTCCCATACCTCCCGGGACTTCGCGGGAAGTCGGAAAGGCCGCTTGCACCAGATCACCGAATGTTGTTCTACTGAGGCAGGGTCAGCAACGAGGAGATTCCGATGCCTGAGGTTCGCCAGGGTCCCCTGTCCGGTGTGCGAGTGCTGGAGCTCGCCGGGCTCGCTCCTGGGCCGTTCGCGGGGATGATGCTAGCCGATCACGGCGCCGAAGTCCTGCGAGTCGACCGGGTCGGCGCGGTTTCCGACCGCCCTCGCGCCGACGTCATGGACCGCGGCAAGCACACGATCGGGCTGGATCTGAAGTCGCCCGAGGGCGTGGCCGCGTTCAAGGAGCTGGTCCGCCACGCCGACGTGGTGATCGAGGTGTTCCGGCCGGGCGTGGCGGAACGGCTCGGCATCGGGCCCGCCGACCTGCACGCGGTCAACGAACGGCTCGTCTACGGCCGGATGACCGGCTGGGGCCAGGACGGCCCGCTCGCCCCGACGGCCGGGCACGACATCGACTACATCGCGGTCTCCGGCGTGCTGTCCATGCTGGGGCACGAGGGCGAGCGGCCGACGCCGCCGATGAACATCCTGGGCGACTTCGCCGGTGGCGGGCTCATGCTCGCGTACGGGGTGCTGCTCGCCCTGTTCGAACGGGAGCGCACCGGCGCCGGACGGGTGATCGACGCGGCCATGGTGGACGGCGCGGCGATCCTGTTCTCCATGTTCTACCAGGCGGTGCAGAGCGGCCACTGGGGCCCGCGCGGCACCAACCTGCTCGACACCGGCGCCCCGCAGTACGACACCTACGAGACGGCCGACGGCGAGCACATGGCCGTGGGCGCGCTGGAGCCGCAGTTCTGGGAGACGATGGTCGGCCTCATGGGCCTGACCGACCTGCCCGACAGGCACGACCGGGCCCAGTGGCCCGCGCTGCGGGCGCGCCTGGCCGAGGAGTTCAGGAAGCGCACGCGGGCCGAGTGGGAGGCCCTCTTCGAGGGCTCGGACGCCTGCGTCTCGCCCGTGCTGTCCATGGCCGAGGCCGCCGCCCATCCGCACAACGTCGCCAGGGAGTCGTTCCTCCAGGTGGGCGGCGTGACCCATCCGGTGCCCGCGCCCCGCCTGCTCGGGACGCCCCGCCAGGACCTCTCCCCCGCCACCCGGCTGACCGACCTGTCGGACTGGGGCCTGCCGGCGGAGGAGGCGGGCAAACTACGCGCCCTTGGAGTGCTCGCGTGAGGGCGTGCGGCCGTCCTTCGCCGCGTAGTCCTTGAGCACGATCGAGTCGTGCAGGCGCACGCCCTTGCTCGTCCCCTGCGCCACAGCCTTGGTCAGGGCGGCCGGCAGGCGGTTGACCAGCCGCAGGCCGCGGTTGAGCGCCCACAGCCCGAAGCGGCCGCCGGGCATGAGACCGCGCGCGGCGTTGACCGCGAACGTACGGCTGCGGCGCACGTACTCGCCGAGCTCGGCCTCGTAGGCGGGGAAGGCCCGCGTGTGGTCGCCGTCGCAGGCGGCCAGCTCTCCCGCGAGCACGTACGCCCCCACCACCGCCAGGCTCGTGCTGCCCCCGACCGCGGGCCCCGGGCAGTATCCCGCGTCGCCGACCAGCGTCACCCGGCCCCGTGACCAGGTGTCGAGGCGGAGCTGGGTGATCGAGTCGAAGTAGAAGGCGGGCGAGCGGTCCGCCTCGTCCAGGAGCCTCGGCACCTCCCAGCCGGCGTCGCCGAAGTGCTCGCGCAGCAGCTCCTTCTGCCGGGCGACGTCCCTGTGGTGGTAGTCGAGCGGGCGCGGCGTCCTGAACAGGAACACCGCCCGCGCGTCCTCCATGTGCGCCGCCCCGTACATCGCGGCCGTCCTGTCCACCCCCATGAGGCCCTCGACCCTGCCGTCGAGACCCAGGTGGTTGGGCACCGACGCGACGGCCAGGTAGGCGCCGATCCAGGTGGTGAAGTCCTCCTCGGGGCCGAACACCAGGCGACGCACGTTGGAGTGCAGGCCGTCGGCGCCGATCACCAGGTCGTACGCGGCCGGCGCGCCGCGCTCGAACGTCACCTCGCCCTCCGGCGTGATCGATGTGATCGAGTCGCCGAAGACGTAGCCGACGTCGTCGCGGGTGAGGTCGTGGAAGATCTCGCTCAGGTCGTCGCGCATGATCTCGGCGTGCCGGTCGGAGAATGCCCCCATGAGCCTGCGCATCTCCAGCTCGACGGCTCGCGCGCCGTTCTCGGCGTGCATGGTGAGCGTGTGCGTGCCGGTCGCGTGCGCCATGACCGGCTCCAGCGCGCCCATGCGTTCCACGATGTCCATCGCGGGCCGGAACAGGTCGACCGCGTGCCCGCCCGTCTTGCGCGGAGCGGGCGCGCGCTCGACGACGGTGACGTCGAAGCCCGCGCGGACGAGCCAGTACGCCAGCACCGGCCCCGCCACGCTCGCTCCGGAGATCAGGATCTTCATCGCTCCTCCTTACCTACCGTTAAGTAAGACGGTAGCACGCATGCTTACTTAACGGTAGGTAAGCACTAAGGTGGGCTGCATGTCCGGTGACACAAAGAGCCGCATCCTGGCGGTCGCCCGCGAACTGTTCGTCGAGCAGGGCGTGCAGAACACCAGCCTGCGCCAGATCTCCGAACGGCTGGGCCTGACCAAGCCCGCGCTCTATTACCACTTCGCCTCACGCGACGATCTGGTGCGCAGCATCGTGCAGCCGCTGATCGAGGACTTCCAGCGGTTCGTCCGCGATCGCGAGCCGGCCGGCGGCGATCCCCGGCAGTTGCTGGGCGACTACTTCGACCTGATGTGGCGGCACCGCGACGTGATCGTCATGATGGTGCGCGACCTGTCCACGCTGAGCCACCTCGACCTGGGCACGCGCATGTTCGGATGGCGGCGGCAGATCGTCGCCCTGCTGCTCGGGCCCGACCTGACGCGGGAGCAGCACATCCGGGCGACGGTGGCGCTGGGCGGCATGTCGGACTGCGTGGTGGAGTACGCCGAGCTGGCGCTGGAGGAGGTCAAGCCGACGGCCGTCGAAGCGGCGGCCGTCGCACTCGGCATCTGACCGGGCTCTCTCATCCTCCCGGCCCTTGTGTCCCGGCTCCTAAATCCCGACTTTTGGGATGTTTCGGTCAGACGGCGATGTAGAGGTCGACGCCGTCGCGGTGGTGCACTTCGAGGTCGGTCGTGAACGCGCGCGACGGCGTACCGCCCGACTCGGTGTGCTTCCACACCTGCTGCCACGACTCGACCAGCGCCTGCGGCATCGGGCCGCGCGCCTCCAGCTTCAGCGCCTGACCTGCCGGCACCCGCACGGCCACCATGCCCTCGGGCAGCCGCGGCGCCGTGCGCACGCCCGTGCCGACGATCTGCGTGTAGGCGCCGTGGTGGTCGCTCTCGTAGTCGGTCAGCACCGCGTAGAGATTCTCGTCCACGCGGCCGGGCACGTGTGCGAAGGCCCCCGGCACCCCCGCCCGCTGCCAGAGCCCGGGCAGCCTGGCCCGGGCCGGATCCATCTCGTCGGCGTTGCTCGTGCGGACGGCGAAGCCGACCACGATCAGCTCGGCGCGTTCGGTGACGTTCACAGACCCTCCCCCTCCCCCAAATGTGTCCCGGCCGATCATAAGCCCCCGAGAAAGGGGGAAACCCCTAGTTAAGCTGTCCGCACATAAGATGGATGAACGTGAGATTTCTCAACGACCTCGAGCCGCAATACGACCTGACCTATAGCGACGTGTTCATGGTTCCTTCACGTTCGGCGGTGGGTTCCCGGCTCGCAGTCGACCTGTCGACGAACGACGGCACCGGCACCACCATCCCCCTCGTCGTGGCCAACATGACCGCCGTGGCCGGGCGCCGCATGGCCGAGACCGTGGCGCGCCGCGGCGGCATCACGGTGATCCCTCAGGACATCCCCCTGGACGTCGTGGCGAACGTCGTCGACTGGGTCAAGAAGCGCGACCTCGTCCACGACACGCCGCTCACCCTGACCCCGCACGACACCGTCGGCGAGGCCCTGCAACTGCTGCCCAAGCGCGCCCACAACGCGATCATCGTGGTCGACTGGGAGAACCGGCCCGTGGGCGTCGTGACCGAGGCCGACTGCCAGGGCGTCGACATGTACACCCAGCTCGCGCAGGTCATGTCGAGCGAGCTGCTCACCCTGCCCGCCGGGCTCGAACCGCGCACGGCCTTCGACCGCCTGCACGAGGGCCGGCACCGGCTGGCGCCCATCGTGGACGAGGACGGGCGACTGGTCGGCATCCTCACCCGTACGGGCGCCCTGCGCGCCACCCTCTACCAGCCCGCCGTGGACGCTCAGGGCCGGCTGCGCATCGCCGCCGCCGTCGGCGTGAACGGCGACGTGGCCGCCAAGGCCAAGGAACTGCTCGAAGCGGGCGTCGACTGCCTGGTCGTCGACACCGCGCACGGGCACCAGGAGAAGATGATCGGCGCCCTGCGCGCCGTCACCGCCCTCGACCCCGGCGTGCCCGTCGCGGCCGGCAACGTGGTGACCGCCGCCGGCGTGCGCGACCTGGTGGACGCCGGGGCCGACATCCTCAAGGTCGGCGTCGGGCCCGGCGCCATGTGCACCACCCGGATGATGACCGGCGTCGGGCGTCCCCAGTTCTCGGCCGTGCTGGAGTGCGCCGCCGAGGCCCGCCGCCTGGGCCGGCACGCGTGGGCGGACGGGGGCGTGCGCCATCCGCGCGACGTGGCCCTCGCCCTGGCCGCAGGGGCCTCCAACGTGATGATCGGCTCGTGGTTCGCGGGCACGTACGAGTCGCCCGGAGACACCCGTACCGACGCCTCCGGGCGCAAGTACAAGGAGAACTTCGGCATGGCCTCGGCGCGGGCGGTGCGGCTGCGGACGGCCGAGGACTCGGCGTTCGAGCGGGCCAGGAAGGCGCTGTTCGAGGAGGGCATCTCGACGTCCAGGATGTACCTGGACCCGAAGCGGCCGAGCGTGGAGGACCAGGTCGACGCCATCGTGGCCGGGCTGCGGTCCGCGTGCACGTACGCGGGGGCGTCGAACCTGGAGGAGTTCCACGCGCAGGCGGTCGTGGGGATCCAGAGCTCGTCGGGCTACACGGAGGGCATGCCCCTGCACCAGAGCTGGTGACCGGGCCGCCGGCTCGGGCTCAGGGGCACGCGGGGCCGGCGCGTGCGGAGCTCGTCGGCGTCAGGATCTACGCCAGCCGCCCGCCGCGTTGATGCCGCCGTCCACGTGCAGCGTCGTCCCCGTCACGAACCTGGCCAGATCGCCGGCCAGGAACACGGCCGCCGCCGCGGCGTCGCCTGGATCGCCCAGGTGGCCCAGCGGCGGCACGCGTACCGGCTCGTAGGGCAGCGAGCCGGCCAGCATGCGCGCCCGCACGCCCGACTCCCCCTCCGTCTGGATCGCGTCGGGCGCGATCGCGTTCACCCTGATGCCTCTGGGGGCCAGCTCCAGCGCCAGCGACTTCGTCAGGCTCTCCAGACCGGCCTTCATCGCGGCGTACACCGCGAACCCCGGCGCCGCCTGGTGCGCCTCGCTCGACGTCACGTTGATGATCGACGCGCCCGGCGGCATCAACGGCAGCAACCGCCTGATCATGCCGGTGACCTGGGTGAAGTTCTCCTCGATCAGGATCTGCTCGCCGCGCGCCGAGGTCTCGGCGAACCCGGCGTGGAAGGTGCCGCCCGCGTTGTTGACCAGCACGTCCACCCGGCCCCAGCGCTCGCGTACGGCCTGGGCGAAGACCTCGACCGCCACGTGGTCGCGCACGTCGAGCGTCATGGCCAGCTCGGCCTCCGGCTTGTCGCGGTCGCAGACCGCGACGTGAGCGCCCAAGGCCGCGAACGCCCGCGCCGTGGCCAGCCCGATGCCTCTGGCCGCTCCGGTGACGACGGCCACGCGGCCGGTGAGCAGGATCGTGTCGGGCGAAAGGGCGGCCATGAACGACGACCATATCCCGACCGCATAGAGTCGTCGGGTCCGTTCTCATCGACAACAATCGTCAACAGGAGCACTTCGTGGCACTCGAAAAGCCCGAGATCGACTTCCCGGGGGGCAACCCGCCCGCCGACCTGGAGATCGAGGACCTGACCGTGGGCGACGGCCCCGAGGCCAAGCCCGGTCAGACCGTCCGCGTCCATTACGTGGGCGTCTCGTTCTCGTCCGGGGAGGAGTTCGACGCGTCGTGGAACCGCGGCCAGCCGTTCGAGTTCCCGCTCGGCGCCGGGCGCGTCATCGGGGGCTGGGACCAGGGCGTCGCGGGCATGAAGGTCGGCGGCCGGCGCAAGCTCGTCATCCCGCCGCACCTCGGCTACGGCGACCGTGGCGCCCCGCCGCGCATCAAGCCGAAGGAGACGCTCATCTTCGTCGTCGACCTGCTCGGCGTGAGCTGACGTCCCGTCCGCCATCCGCGGTGTGACGTCCACCCGACGTCCCACCGCTTCACGCGGCGCGACGCCTCGTTCCGTCGCCCCGCGCGGTACGGCGTGCCCGGCGCCGGTCGGCTTCCACGATCCGGCGCCGGCACGGCCCACCGCTCACCCACTCGCTTCGCCCTCTTATCGCCAGATTCGTCGGCCGCGCCGACACACTCCGCGGGTATGCCGATATCGGGTAGGGAAATGTCACCTGCTTGAGGCACCATAGGCGTGTGCTTCTGATCGACGTGGTGCGGGTTTCGGAGGCGGTGACGCGCACGTCCGCCAGGCTCGGCAAGATCGGCCATCTGGCGGAGCTGCTGGGCCGGGTCGGCCCTGACGAGGCGGAGATCGCCATCTCCTACCTTTCGGGTGAGCTGCCGCAGCGGCAGGTGGGGGTGGGCTGGCGCACGCTGGAGGACATCCCGCAGCCCAAGCTGGCCGCCACCGCCACGCTGACGGCGGTCGACGAGCTGCTGAGCCGGATCAAGGCCGTGTCAGGCCAGGGCTCGCAGGCGGCCCGCAGGGCCCTGGTGGCCGAGCTGTTCGCGGGCCTCACGAGCCAGGAGCAGCAGTTCATGAGCCGGTTGCTGCACGGCGAGCTGCGGCAGGGCGCGCTCGACGGCGTCATGATCGAGGCCGTGGCCAAGGCGTCCGGCGCGCCGTCCGCCGACGTGCGGCGGGCGCTCACCCTGCGCGGCTGGCTCCCCGCCGTCGGGGCGGCGGCGCTGGGCGGCGGGGTCGAGGCGCTGCGCGCGTTCCGGCTGGAGGTGGGGCGTGCGGTCTCACCGATGCTGGCGGGCAGCGCGCCCAACGTGGCCGCCGCCCTGGAGAAGGCCGGCACGCCGGCGGCGCTGGAGTGGAAGCTCGACGGCGTACGCGTGCAGGCCCACCGCTGCGGCCCTTCGGCCGTGAAGGTCTTCACCCGTACGCTCGACGACATCACCGCGCAGGTCCCCGAGCTGGTCGAGGCGGTCCTCGCCATGCCCTCCGACGACCTGGTCCTCGACGGCGAGGTGCTCGCCCTGCGGCCCGACGGCCGGCCGCACCCGTTCCAGGTGACCGCGAGCCGTGTCTCCAGCAAGACCAACGTCGAGCGGTTGCGCGAGCAGACGCCGCTGAGCGTGTTCTTCTTCGACGCCCTGCGCGTCGACGGCGCCGACCTGCTCGACCTGCCCTACTCCCAGCGCCAGGAGGCCCTGGCCGGCGCGGTCCCGCCGGGTCTGCTGACGCCGCGGCTGGTGACGGGGGACGTGGCGGAGGCGGAGAAGTTCTTCACCGACGTGGTCAGGGCGGGCCACGAGGGCCTGGTCGTCAAGTCCCTCACCTCCCCCTACGCGGCCGGGCGGCGGGGAGCGGGCTGGATCAAGGTCAAGCCCCGTCACACGCTCGACCTCGTGGTCCTGGCCGCCGAATGGGGCCACGGGCGGCGCGAGGGCAAACTGTCCAACCTTCATTTGGGCGCGCGCGACCCGGAGGGCGGGTTCGTGATGCTCGGCAAGACCTTCAAGGGCCTGACGGACGAGCTGCTGGCCTGGCAGACCGAGCGCTTCCTTGAGCTGGCGGAGGGCCCGACGGACGAGTGGACGGTCGCCCTGCGGCCTGAGCTCGTGGTGGAGATCGCCTTCGACGGGGTGCAGCGCTCGCCCCGCTATCCGGGCGGCATGGCGCTGCGTTTCGCCCGCGTGCTCCGTTATCGGCCCGACAAGCGCGTCGAGGACGCCGACACGGTCGACACGGTACGTTCCCTCATGCTGTAGGCGGCACCACCCGCCCGCCCCTCACTCCTTCCGCTTCCTCCCGGGCACCATGCCCATCCCGCACCTGACCCGTTGCGACGTTCGCCTGAAACGCGAAGATCCATGGCCTACGCTTGGCGATCTGGGCACTCTTGTGGCGTAAGTGAGATATTTCACTGAACATCCCATTAAGTTGTGTTTACCTGGCATTTGTCGCATATGTTCGTGCTCGCCGCGCGGGGCCCCTGCCCCCGCCGACGGATCGGCCGCCGCGACGCCCTCGCTCCCCCACGGTCCGGCCTTTCCTCGCCCTTTCCCCTACTGAGGACCGTGGTTTACCTTGGGCCAGCACTCCCGCACGCCGTCCCCCGACGCCCGCAAGTCGTCCGCGAACAAGCGCCGCTGGACCACCGTCGCGATCGGTGCGGCCGTCGTGGCAGCCGCCTCGACCACCGCCTGGGCGGCCATCGGCAACGACGACTCCTCCAAGCGCGCGGCGACGACCCCGGACCCGCCCTCCGCCGTCCCCGGCAGCACCAAGACGGACTCCGTACCCAAGCCCCCGAACCAGGGCGCGGCACCCCAGCAGCCGCAGGGCGCGTCCAAGCCGAAGAGCACCCGTTCCCCGCGACCGACCGGAACCCCGCGCGCGACCGGAGCCTCCGCGTCCGCCGAGACCTCGGAGCGGGAGACCAGCGCCCCGGAGCCGGCGGCCAGGACCGTCAGGAACGAGGTGAAGAAGCCGGAGTTCCGGGTGCTGTCGTCCGGCAGGTGCGGCGCCTCGTATTACGGCGAGCCTCAGATGACGGCCAGCGGTGAGCGCTTCAACCCCGCCGCCATGACCGCCGCGCACAAGACCCTGCCGCTGGGCAGCAAGGTACGCGTCACGAACCCGCACAGCGGCGAGTCGGTGACCGTCCGCATCAATGACCGGGGTCCGTACGTCGGCGGCCGCTGCCTCGACCTGTCCAGGGCCGCCTTCGCCGCCATCGGCGACGTCAGCGCCGGGGTCATGCGGGTGAAGTACGAGGTTCTGGCCCACTGACGCCACGACCGTCGTCTTCGCGCCACGTAAGCGACTCGACCGCCGGCCCAGAAGCGGCGGGCTCCCACTGAGGTCTGAGCCACAGCGGCCGGCATCGGCCGGGGCCCGATCAGAGGCGGCCGGCGTCGATGACGGCCTGGGCGAACCCCGTCGGAGCCTCCTGGGGCAGGTTGTGGCCGACGTCCTTCAGTAGACGGTGCTCGTACTTTCCGGTGAATCTGTCGCGCCACGCGGAGCCGTCGACGGGCGGGTCCGTGAACGGGTCACTGCCCCCGTCGATGGCGATGGTCGGAACCGTGACGACCGGACGCGCGGCGAGTCGCTCCTCGTACTGGTCGTAGCGGCGTTCGCCGTCGGCGAGGCCGAGCCGCCAGCGGTAGTAGTGCAGCACGACGGCGACGTGGTCGGGGTTGTCGAAGGCGGCGGCGGTGCGCGCGAAGGTGGCGTCGTCGAAGTCCCAGGTCGGCGAGACGCGTTTCCGGAGGTATCGCGTCAGGTCGCTGCGCGTGGCCCTGTCCTCCATGGCGTTCTCGCCGCGCGGGGTGCCGAAGTAGAACATGTACCACCATGCGCGTTCGGCCTCGGGGGACTTGGGCCGGAGGTTGTCGCGCAGGTCGGTGATGCGGTAGCCGCTCACCGGGACCAGGACCGTGCGGCGTTCGGGCCACAGGGCTCCGACGACGGTGGCGGTCCGCGCGCCCCAGTCGAAGCCGGCGAGCACGGCCTTGCCGATCCGCAGGGCGTCCATCAGCGCGATGATGTCGAGAGCGACCGCCACCTGCTGACCGTTGCCGAACGTCTCGTCGGAACGGAACCGGGTGGTGCCGAAGCCGCGCAGGTAGGGCACGATCACGCGGTAGCCCTCGGCCGCCATGTGCGGTGCGGCGCCGGCGAAGTTGTGGATGTCGTACGGCCATCCGTGCAGCAGGACGACCGCCGGGCCGTCCGCGGGGCCCAGCTCGGCGTAGCCGACGTCCAGCAGGCCCGCCTCGATCCGTTTGAGCGAGCCGAAGGACGCGTGGGCCCCGGTCCCTTCCGTGGCCGGGTCCTGTCGCGTGGCGGAGGCGCCCGGGGTGTGCGCACTGGTCGTCGCGGCGGTGGTCACGCCCGGGCCCTTCTGGGCTTCGGTGAAGGTGTTCGTGCTGGTCATGAGAGTCTCCGAGCGTCATACGTGTCTTCGACAGCGCTGCCCCGCATGAGGGGGACGCGCCGGGCCACTCGGTGATCCGACCGGGGCCGGCCTCCCACGGGGTGAGCACGCCCTGCCCGGGGCGCCGTTCCTACGGGGTGGGCGTCTCGAGCGGGGCCGCGTCGAGGAGGACGGATGCGGCTGCGCGGGCGGTCGTGGCGGCCGAGGGGTCATGGTCCAGGTTCGCGGACTGCGCCGCGCCGTCGTACAGCAGAAGGAACTGGCGGGCCAGGGTGTCGGGGTCGGCGCATCCGGACGCGGCGAGCAGCCCGGCGAAGAGGTCGCGGATCCAGACGCGATAATCCTCGGCGACCTTGCGGATGGCGCTGTCCTCCGGCGCCTCCGAGGTCGCCCGCGCGAAGGCGCAGCCGTTGTACTGAGGGTCCGTGAACGTCTCACCCAGCGCGTCGAAGACGCCGAGCACCTGCTCGCGCGGGGTGCGGAAGCGGGTCATGGCGCGGGCGACCCGGTCTCTCCTGCGCGCGAAGCGGTGTTCGAGGTAGGCGCAGACCAGGCCCTCCTTGCTCTTGAAGGTGTTGTAGAGCGACGCCTTGGCCACCCCGGCGTGCTCGATCACCCGGTCGATGCCGACGGTCTGTATGCCTTCGCTGTAGAACAGCTCGTCAGCCGCCTCCAGAAGCCGCTCACGTGCGGACGCCTTGGCCGCGGTCCTGGCCGCCATGGCTGCCACCATCCTTCGGGTAGACCTGTTCACTCTGACCTTGAAGAGTCGCCTGTTAGACAGACCTGTCTACTCTAGCGCTCGCAAAGATCCATCAGCCCTCTGAGACCTGTACCGCGCTCTCCTGGTAACCGGGGCTCACCGGCCTCCGTTCGGCGCGACGGCCGCTGAGCACAAGCACCGTCAGGGCCACGAGGGCCAGCACGATGACGGCGATGCCGTACTCCTCGGACGTCCGCACCAGGCCGCCGCCGTACACGACCAGCATGCCGGCGATCACGGCGGGAACGCCCAGGCCGACGTAGCAGACGACGTACAGGAGGGAGAGGACGCCGGCTCGTTCGTGCGACCGCGCCTGCGGGACGACCAGCCTGATGCCGCCCTGGAACCCGGCGCCGAAACCGACGCCGGAGATCGCGGCGCCGACGAAGAACCCGATCGCGGACAGTGTGCCGCCGTCGCCCGAGGCGATGGACAGCAGGGTGATCAGTACGCCGACGACCAGTGTGCTGATGCTGGTCCGCAGCATGACCTGCTTCCTGGCCCCGCGCAGCAGCACGACGGCCAGACCGGCGGCAGCCGCGAGGACGAACAGGGGCAGACCGCCCCACAGCACGGAGGTGGAGTGCAGCAGGGTCCGCATGATGGCCGGGCCGAACGCGCCGTACAGGCCGCTGAGCGCCCACACCGCGAACATCAGCGGTGCGGCGATCGCGATCGCCGGGCGCGCCGACCTGGGCAGCTTGAACTCGGGGACCATGCCGGCCAGCGCGCCCGGCCGCCGGCTGACCGTCTCCTTCAGCGCCAGCACGGCCAGCGCCTGCAGCACGAAGATCCCGAGCAGGATCGCGTAGACGAGACGGGTGGGCGCCGGCAGGTACCGCACGATCAGCCCGGAGGCCAGGACGCCGGCCACGGTGCCCATCAGCGGTGCGAAGGAGTTGAGGAAGCCGCCCTTGCGCGCGTCGATGTCGAGCATCCCGGCGCCGATCGCACCGACCGCCACGCCCGCGCTCAGCCCCTGGAGGACCCGGCCGGCCAGCAATGCGCCCACGCTGTCAGCGGCGATGAACACGACCATGGCCACCACCTGCACGATCAGGGCCGTCAGGAGGACCGGGCGCCGGCCGACCTGGTCGGAGACCCTGCCGGAGATCAGGAGTGAGGACAGGACGGCTAGCGCGTACACGCCGAAGACGATGGTGGTGGTGATGGGCGAGAAGCCCCAATGCTGCTGGTAGACGGCGTAGAGGGGGGTCGGCGCGCTGGACGATCCCAGGAACGACACCAACATGGAGGCCAGTACGGCGATGGACGCTCTGGGGCCTAGCTCGCGGCGTGGGGCCGCGTCGGTGGGGGGCTGCTTGGTCGGGGCGAGGCGAGGAGAGGTGGCGGATGTGCAGCTCATGGGGTCACTTATCTCTTGGTATGCAACAAACGCCCCTCACTATACAGACCTGTCTGTTCAATATGCTTACACGGGAGGTGAAACCACCCGCTGCGACCTTGCGCACGCGGAGAACGACCGATCGTGGACGGGCGTCGCGACGAGCTGGCGCCGGGTGAGGACGCCTCGGTCGCTGCGGGCAGTGGCGGCCGGAATCTCCCTGTGGCTGGCAGTGCTTCGCGGCCCGCACCACCACACCGCCGCGCCGAGTAGCCGTTCGGACGCGCGCCGCAGATCCCGAGTCGTTCGAGCGCGCGCCGCAGATCTCGGCACGTCAGGCAGTACGCCGGGCGACAGCAGCCATCGCTTGGCCAGGACCCCTCGGTGAGCGCACCGGGGGCCGTTTGATCGGGTGCCGGTCAGCCGCCGCTGAAGGCGGATGCGTTGTCGCGGGCCCAGTCGGCGAAGGTGAGCGCGGGGCGGCCCAGGAGGTCTTGCACGGTTGCGGTGGTGGGACCGGAACGGGTGGCGTAGTCGGCCAGAGAGCCGAGCAGGCGGGCCGGAACCTCCTCGGGCAGCCCCTGAGCGAGCATGCCTTGCCGTACCTGCTCGGGCGGGAGCTCCTGGAAGGCCAGCGTCCGGCCGGTGGCGGCGCCGATGAGTCGCACCTTCTCGTACTGGTCGAGCGACTCCGGCCCGGTCAGCGTGTACGTCTTGCCCGCGTGGTCGCGGCTACGGAGTGCTTGTACGGCGACTGCCGCGATGTCGGTTTCGTGAATCGGGGAGGTCGCCGCCTTGCCGTACGCGCCGCGCACCACGTCACCAGCCCTGAGCTGAGGCGCCCAGGCCAGGGCGTTGGCGGCGAAGTCGGCCAGGCGCAGCACCGTCCAGTCCAGGCCGGAGCCGGTGACGAGGTCCTCGGCGAGCTTGAACTGAGCGGCGAAGCGAGCTTCCCCGGCCGGATGCTCCACGGTGGTGGCCGACAGCAGCACCACGCGCCGCACGCCCTGCCCGGCGGCCAGCTTCAGCAGCTCGCCGAGTCCGGGCCCGGTGGCGCGCGGGCTGATCTGGATGCCTTCCACCCCTTCCAGCGCCGCCTCGATCCACTGAGGACGGAACAGATCTCCGCTGACGGCTTTCACGCCCTCAGGGAACGGGGACTCGGCGGGACCGCGAGTGACCCCGGCAACGGGGATGCCGTCGTGGAGCAGTTGCCTCATCACTTGACGTCCCACGACGCCGTTGGCCCCGGTGATCAAAATCATGGCGATTCTCACTTTCAGTCGATAGATGAACGGAGCACCAGGCCGGCACAGAGCCGAAGTCCTGGACGTAGAAGAAGACGCCCCACCTGCAGACACAGCGCGGCCATCCGGCGGTCCCGCCGAACACCAGTGGGACCGGCGAGGCCATGCCGTCCCAGACCCGGAAGACATCCCCACCCCCGCGGGCACAGGCCAGCCACCCAACGATCGCGCCGATCGCCGGCAGGGCCTGAACGGTCTCGGCCGCCCCGGACACCGGAAGACGACCCATACCTGCAGATACAGGTCGGCCACCCGACGATCTCACCGAGCACTCGCAGGACCGGCATGGCAATACCGTCTCAGACGCGGAAGTCGGTCCCACATCCGCAGGCACGAGAGTGGCCGTGTAACGACCCCACCAGCCGCCGACAGGGCCGGCACAGCCATACCGCCTCGAACCCAGCTAACGACCCCACACCCGTAGATACAGACCGGCCACCCGCCGTTCCCGCCGATCGCCGGCAGGACCGGTACGGTCTTGCCGTCTCGGGCGGCGAGCCCGTGTTGCCCATGGCGTCGCTCGCGGGAGCGGACACGCCCTCGTGGAGCGGGCACGCCGTGCTGGAGCGGGCACGCCGTGGTTAAGCGGGCACGCCGTGCCGGCGCAGTTGCCTGCGAAACCGCCCGCGAGCCAGTTCCCCGAACCCCAGTGGCCTTCCCACCATCTCGGCGATGACCCGTACTCGACCGACCCCTGCCACCCGCGAGTTCGGCCCGTTGGCCCCGTCCGTGAGCTCGTCGATCGACGCCACCGGCGAACCGCCCACCCCCGGCGATCACGACCCGCGCTCGGTACGTCATGGCCTTTCTCCTCGCCCGTTTCAACAACTCTCCACATGGTGGATTTGCCGCCAATCAGGATCAACGAGGCATTTCGCTATGCTGCGGTAAGCGCGACTTACCGGCGGAAGGCGGACGTGGAACTTCGCGACGTCGAGATCTTCCTGACGCTCGCCGAAGAACTGCACTTCGGCCGGACCGCTGAGCGGCTGCACATCACTCACGCGCGAGTGAGCCAGGTGATCAAGAAGCAGGAACGGACGATCGGCGCCGACCTCTTCTACCGGACCACCGCAGCGTACGGCTGACGCCGATCGGCGAGCAGTTGCGAGACGACCTCCGGCCGCTCTACCAGGAACCGCACGAGAGCATGCGGCGGGCCGGTCTCGCCGCCAAGGGCAAGGCCGATGTGCTCCGCGTCGGCATGATCCCCAGCAACGCCCACGACCTGCGCGGCCACTGGCAGGCGTTCCGGACCCAGTACCCGCAGTGGGAGCTGCGCATCGGCCATGCCCCCTTCATCGACCCCCTCGCGGTTCTCCGCGACGGCACGGTGGATGTCCTGGTCACCTGACTGCCCGTCGAGGAGCCAGACCTCACCGTTGGACCGGTCCTGTTCACCGGCCCCCGGATGCCGGCCGTCTCCGTGGATCACGAACTGGCCACCCGCCCAGCCGCCTCGATCGAGATGCCGCCGACTTCCAGCACAGCGACACGCCACAGGTCCCCGGCTACTGGGCGGACGGTTCCTCCCCTCACACACCGCGCGCGGCAACCGGATCGTGCGCGGCCCGCTCGTCACCCACATGGAGGAACTGCTCTCCCTGGCCAGCTTCGGCGAGGTCGTCAACGCCCTGCCCGCCCACTCCGCCCGCTACCGGAACCGCCCGGACATCGCCTGGCCGCCCTTCGCCGACTCCGAACCTCTGGCCTACGGTCTGGTGTGGCGCGCCGAGAACGCCGCCATCCGCGCACTCGCCCAGACCGTACGGAACCTCGGCCCGCTTCACCTGTGACTGCCGGCCTCCCCGGCAAGACGCTCGATAGATCGGCACCGGACGCATGGCCGGCCCGATCTCGCGCAGGGGTGAGCAGGAGTCCGGAAGGTCTCTCAGCCGACCCGGCCCCAGCCCACGGTGCGGAATCCGGGGGTGAAGTCACCGAAGGACTGGTGCCAGGACTCACCGGGCCAGTAATACGTCACACGGCCCTCAACGGGCTGGTAGCAGGCGGTGTAGAGCGTCACCGTTCCCTGCTCGTCGAGGGATCGATACAGCGGCGGCTTCAGCATCGCCGCCACGTCAGCACCCGCGGCGCGGATGGCGTGCAGCCGCTCCCGCGTCCGCATGTCCCGCTCCTGCTCGTCGGTCACCGGCAGGTGCTGGTGATTGGCGGCGCAGGCATCCGGCGCCATCGTCGGCGACATGTCCGGCCCGACGAACACCGTCACCGCCTTCGCGGGATCGACCAGGGTGAGGTTCTGAGGGACGGCGATCGGCAGGGTCCGCAGCCTGCCGACCGCCTCATCGACGGTGTCGCACGTCTCCAGCAGGTAGCGCACCACGATGAGAATGGCGAAGCCGCGTCCGTAGACGGAACGTCCGCCGTAGGTGAGCGAGACCGCGAGGCCGGCGTCGTTCATCCCGTCCAGCAGGCCCCACAGCAGGTCCTGCATCCCGATCACGGGGCGCAGGAAGCAGGAGGAGACGATGGTGCCCTCGCACTGATCGGGCGGGAAGTCATAGTTGCGGAGCAGAATGCCGTCCCTGCCGATCTGGGTGCAGGCCGGAGAGAACGGCCGCAGTGCCGCATGGGTGAGGAAGGCTTCCGCCTCGGGCCGGTCGAGCTGGCCGGTCAGGCGGTTCAGAACCGGAACCAGTTCCGGCATGTGCGCACGGAACAGCGCCCGGACGCGGTCCGCGCCCTCCGGAGTCCGGCCCTCCGCGGTCAGCAGGCCCTCCATGCCCTGCCACAGGGCCCGCGCGTGAGCGGCCCACCGCCCGTCGCCGCCGTCGCCGACCTCGATCGCCCGAAAGGTCTTGTGCTGTTGCCGCACGGCCGCCACTCCCTGTGAGAATCAAACGAAGTGACGGCAACCTAGCTAATTGCGTGGAAGATTCACCAGGTGACCGCCATCATCGACGGCCAGGCCCGGGATCGATGAAACCGCTGAACGCGAGCCCGGCCGGGTCCGTCTGAGTGATCATCTAGCCAGGCGGTGAGAGTCCCGCGCCGGAGAGGCCGGGAGCCATGGAGGCGGAGGCGGCGAGCCCGTACCGACCTCCATCACCCCCGCACTGGAGAAGCCGAGAGGCATGGAGACGGGGGCGGCGAGCCCGTACCGACCTCCATCACCCCCGCACTGGAGAAGCCGAGAGGCATGGAGACGGGGGCGGCGAGCCCATACCAACCTCCATCACCCCCGACCCACCATCAGCTCACACCGATCTCGTCATCGCCGTCCGCCCGCACCGTTCGCGGCCCGGACGACGCTCCCAACCCGAACGTGAATGGACGTCGCGCGACCGACCGAACACCTGGCGGACGACGCGAGCGCCTTCGCGACGGCGTGGAGAGGGGGTTGTGCCGCGGAAACCGCTGACAGCCCCTCCCCGCCAGGTCACTTCACAAGACGGATCGTCATCGGATAGCGGTAATCGCCGCCCGAGAGGGCCGAGACACCGGCGACGACCGAAAGGACGACGGCCACGACCCAAATAACGGGAACGAGCAGGGTTCCGATGATGGTCAACGGCAGCAGGATCGAGGCGCCGACGACCGTGATCTGGAAGTTGAGCGCTTCGACGGCCTGCGAGCGGATGTACGGCGAGGTCTTGCCGCCGGTGAGCATCAGGAGCAGCGGCCCGAGAATCGGGAAACCGACGATGGGCAGCATGTGCGCCAGGGCGGCGCCGAGACGCTCGTTGCTCTCCGTCGTACCCTGAGGACGAGCCGGGGTCGGCGCCGGAGCGGCCCGGGGAACGGGCGCGGTGCCGTACAGCTCCTTCATGATGGGCATCAGGTCGCCGTGGGTGCGCGCGGTCATGGCGCGCTCCAACCGGTCGTCGAACTCGAGCTCGTCGAGGCGACCCTCCGCGTAGGCGGTCTTGACGTGCTCGACCACGTGTTCACGGTCCTGGTGGGTGACGCGCAGATGAGCTGGCGGCACCTGTCCCGGCCCGGGGGTCTTGGGTACCCCAGCCATAATCGCCATGCCTCTCCTTTGAGAATCGAGCTGTCTCCTCACATACTGCGTCCGCCGAACCTTCGATGCCATCGGGAGAATCCCCGATCTGTCCCCTAGATCATCCCCGACGCGAGGGCTCCAGACGGTATAAAAAGGATTCATGAGATGGCGAGACCGCTACGGCATTCGTCGACTGCGCGGCCGCAAGATCGCGAAGTTCGACCGCGAGGCGACAGACGCCGACATCGAGGCTCTTATCGCCTTCGCCCGTTCGCGGCGTGGTGTCGAGTTTTATGTCGAGCCAGAAACCTTTGCCACCGACACGACCGCTGTGGCGGTGGCCGACGACGGCGAGTGGACCCGGCGCAGGGTGGGTTCGCCCGCGGTGATCCGCAAGGTCGCCCGCGACCTTGCCCTTCCGGTGTACGACGTGCAGCTCACGGGTTACCCGCCACGCATGCGCGCCTACAACGAACGCCGTAAGAAGGAAGAAGGCAGTCTCTGAGGCGGCTCCTTTCCCCTTTCTTCGGTACGCATGAGCCGGCCCGGGTGAGGTCGACAGCACAGGGGTTTCCCGCCCCTGTGCTTCCTTCGTTCTCTTTCTCCTTCGGCTCTGCTCTTCGCTTCCGTGATGCGGAGATTATTGGAGGGCGGGGGGTGGGTCCTCGTCGTCGAGGAGGTTGACCAGGGGGAGCAGCCAGACGGCGGTGGCGGGGCCCATGGTGGCGTCGAGTTCCGCGGGGGTCGGGAGGCGGCCTCGGAGGATGGCCGGCGAGAGCAGGTTCTGCAGGGCGTGCATGAGCAGGTTGGCCATCGAGTAGGTCGGGTCGGCGGCGAGGGCGCGTTCGAGGGCGATGGTGGCCTGAACGTTGTTGCCCTCCCGCCAGGCCGCTATGGCCAGCAGCGACGCGGCCGGTGGCACGAAGCGGGGCTCCAGCCTGCGGGTCAGGTCTTTCCAGAGCGGGGCGTGAGAGTCTTCCATGAGGGTCCAGCCCTCATCGCGCACCCTCATGATGACCAGGTCCAGGCCGAGTTTCGCCGCCTCCAGATCGTCCAGCCGGCCGCCCTCGGAGTGGGTCTTCAGCGCGGCCCGGACCCGTTCCAGGCCGTCGGAGACGAACCGCGCGGCGAAGGCGTCGAGGTCGGTGGCGGCCATCAGCCGGGTGCGGAAGTCGGCGATCGCTTCGGCCGTGGCCCGGCGCATCGCCATCCGTACCGGCCCCGTGATGGGGGCCAGCGTGCGCTCCAGGGACTCGCGGTCCGGGAGGGCCACCAGGCCGCGGACGGTGGCTTCAGCCGCTATCTGGCTGGTGGAGGGGTCGTACGGGGTGCCTTCCGCCGGGCAGCACGTCGCCAGGTCGCAGACGTACGACCAATAACGGCCCTCGTGGGCTCGCAGCGCCTCGCCCACCCGCACCCCTGACTTGGCCGCGAGCCGCCTGGCCTCGTCGGCTGCCGGGGTGACCAGCTCCCCCGGGCCGTAGCCGATCACGACGATCTCCGTGACGCCTTCGCGTTCGAAGAGGGGTGCGAGGGCGTCGAGGGTGCCCGGCGGGAACGGCAGGCCCCACCTGGCCACCATCTTGGCCTGACCGCGTGCGAGGCCCACGACTACGAGGCTGCTGGTGGGGTGGAAGCCGACCAGGTAGGGGACGGCGGCCAGGACGTCGGTCGGGCTTCTCAGGGTGAGGCAGGCATCGGTGTCGAAGGTCGAGAAGTCCTGTGGGAGATCGGGGGCGGGGGTTGTGTCAGGGGTGAAGGGGAGCGGGTCTTTGCGGTGCCGGCCACGCTGACTGTGAGGGCGGTGATGGTCGATGACAGGCTCGCGGTTGGGGTCCCCTTCCGGGCTGGGCACGCGGCTGCCGCTCCCGTGCGGACGGGGGCCACCGGCAGTGCTGCCTTGCGCCTGAGTCACGGGACCGAGGTCGCCGCCGGTAGCGCCCTGAGCGACAGAGTCGGTGTGGTGGTCGACAGTTCCGCCGTGGGCGACGTGACTGGCGCCACCAGCAGGGCTGCCGTTCGTAGGGCTGGAGTCACCAGCAGGGCCGCCGTTGGTGACGGGGTTGGGGTTGGCAACGGAGCCGGGGTCGGTGGTTGGGCCGCCCTGGGCGGTTGAGCCGATCGTGGAGACAGAGCCGCCCTGGAAGGGGCTGCCATGGACGGGGCTGGTTCTGGAGCCAGGGCCTGTCGGGGCCGGAACGGGGTCAGGGGTGCGGGCGTGGGTTGGGGTGCGGGCGTGGGTTGGGGTGCGGGCGTGGGTTGGGGTGGGGGCGTGGATCGGGGTGGGGGCTGGGTGGTTGGTCGTCATGGGCCGAGAGGATGCCGTGGACGAGTTGGACGGCGATGGGCCGAACGCGGTTCTGTGGATGACGGAGGGCTGTCCACAGCCGACATAGGACCAACTAGTAGGACTCGACCGATGGAGGGCATCGAATGGCGTCCGCTGAGGCGGATTGCCGTCGGACAAAGTGGCCGGGCCAGGAGGCGGGCGGGGCATCCGATTCGGCAGGCTGACCGCGCCCGGCACACCATCGTCCACCGCCGTGGCCGGCGTCCTTCGCTCCGACAACGCGGCTGAGCCAGGCGGACTGCTGTCGGCTGCCGGACCCAGCCGAGCGAGACTCAGGCCGAGCAGGCGGGCCGGGGGCGGGGTAGGCAGGGGCAGGGCGACCCCGGACGAACGGCGTTCAGCCCAGGCGGGCGCGCGCAGGTGGACCCGAGCGACGCAGACGAGGCCGGTGGGTCGGCGTGGGCGGGCGCGTTCAGGGAAAGGTCGAGTGAGGCTCGGGCCGAGGCGGTGGGGTCAGGGTGAGGCTTCCAGCCGGGAGGAGTGGGTTCAGGGGGTAGGGCCGGGGGCGGGGGTCAGGTGGGTGCGTACGAGGAGGGCGGCGCCCGCCACAGCGGCCGGCATCGCCACCACGGCCACGAACGGCACCAGGAACAGCAGGAACACCGCCACCCCGAACCCCAGCGCACTCGCCTTGTTCCCGCGCAGGAGCGCGAAGCGCTGCTTGCGGGCCAGGCCGCGGCGTTCCATGGCCAGTGTCGTGAGCTCGACCGTCAGGAAGAAGCCGGACACGGCGGCCCCGAGCACCGGCACCACCGTCTGCCCCACCACCGGGACGAATCCCAGCAGGAACAGCGGAATGGTGAACATCAGTACATAGAGGAGCGTCACCAGGCTGTCCCGGATCGAGCGCGGCAGCGTACGCCACCACGGCTGCTCGTCCTCCGTCTCCAGCGGGTCCACCGCGGCCGAGAGCTTCTCGTAGAACGGCTCCCCGATCGCCAGCGTGAGCGCCGCGAACGTGATCACCGCCAGCGCCAGCCCGCCGAGGAAGAGCAGGATGCCCATCAGCGTGCGGAACAGGTCCCGCCAACCCCATGTGTCCGCGAACGGCGTCAGGAACTCGGCCAGTTCGGACGCGTTGGTGCCGAGGAAGATCAGCGCCACCACGTAGACGGCGAACGCGATCAACGCCGGAATCAGGCCGAACAACCACCATCGGGTGTTCTTGGCGACCCATCCGACCCCTTGGAGGAAGAAGCCGATGCCGGCCGTGAAGTCACGCACTGATCGCATGACCGGCAGGCTAGCGCCAGAACGACGTCACCGCGTAGCCGAGTTCGGCGAAGAGGTCGCGCAGCAGGGGGAGCGAGATGCCGAGCACGTTTCCGTGGTCGCCCTCGATGCCCTCGACGAACCAGCCGCCCCGCCCTTCGATGCTGAACGCCCCGGCCAGGTTGAGCGGCTCGTCGCTGGCGACGTAGGTGGCGATCTCGTCCTCGGACGGCTGGCCGAAGTGCACGACCGTGGTGGCCACCTCGGCCGCCTGCCGGCCGGCCGGCACGTCGATCACGCAGTGGCCGGTGACGAGGCGGCCCGTGCGGCCGCGCATCAGCCGCCAGCGCTCCACGGCCTCCTCGCGGGTGCCGGGCTTGCCGTACGGGCGCCCGTCGAGCTCCAGGATCGAGTCGCAGCCGATGACCAGCCCCTCTTCGAGCTCGCTCGCGACCGCCTCCGCCTTGGCCTTGGCCAGCACCAGGCTGAGCGCGGCTGGAGAGTGGGCGGAGAAGGAGTCCTCGTCGACCCCGCTGACGATCACCTTCGGGTCGAGACCGGCGCTGCGGAGGAGGGCCAGGCGGGCGGAGGAAGCTGAGGCCAGAACGATCACCGGCACAGCCTACCGGTCACCAGTCGGGGTCCGCCGTGCCCGGTGCCGCCCCACGCTCGCCCCTGGAGGTCATCCCGCGCTCGCCCCGCGCCGTACCCGGCGTCAGCCCGCGTTCGGCCCCGCCCGTGGCCGGTGTCGCGCCGTGGCCCCTTCCTGAGGTGCCGCTGGAGGGGGGTATCTCATGTTCGGTCCGGTACGGGTCGATGCGCGGCTCGTACGGCCCCATCTGCCGCGGCACGGCCCCGCCGAAGATGTCGCCCAGGATCCCGTCCAGCAGCTCCCCCAGCCCGCCGGGCACCGAGGCGCGTTCGCGTTCGAGGTCGTCGGCCAGGGCGGCGGGGTCCATGTCGCGGCTGGCGGCGCGACCGGCCAGCAGGGACAAGATCATGGGGGCGATGAGGGGCATGAGCTTCATGATGGTCCCCGAGTCGACCCCGGCCAGCCGCGAGAGCTGGGACGCGGCCAGCTCGGTCCCCTGACCGCCCAGGACGTGACCGAGGATGCTGTGCCCGTCTCTCGTCAGCGAGGCCACGTCACCGTTGAAGGGGTCGGCGTCCCTGTGGTCGTCCAGCGCCCCGAGCAGGGCGTCGGCGCCGTCCGGGTGCTCGGCGTTGCGGGCCAGGCCGCCGACGATCGTGCCCGACACGGCCTCGATGACCTTGCGGGCCGTGAGCGTGTCGGAGCCGAGCATGCCGGCGATCTGTTCCAGTCCTGAGTCTCCGAGTCCGGCGAGAAGCTCGTCATACAGTGTCACGACGGTCCCCCGATCACAGTCGTCTCGGATGACCTGCCCTGGAGAACCAGGACCAACGTCCGGATTGTCCTAATTCTCGGAAAAGCCGCGGCCCTGGCCTCCGGAAACGCGGTCGGTGTCCGGAGGCCAGGGCCGGGGTTCGAAATGAATCCGCCTGTCCAGGTATCAGGTGGTCGGTGTTCGTGCCCGACCGGAGGGTCAGCGTTGGTGCTGGGGCTGAGGGTCGGTGGAGGGGTGCTGGCCGGACTCGCCGACCGGCGCCCCCTGGCCCGCCTCCGTGTCAGCGGTGACCGGCTCGGACTCCGGCGTCGTGGCCGGGACGCCTTCGGCGGGAGCCACCGGATGGGCCTGGGTGAAGGCCGTCGGCCGCGCCTCGACGGCCGCGGGCCGCCGATCGGCGGAGCCGCCGGACCCGTTCGGCGTGGAGAGGCCGGCCGCCGCGTACGCCCCCGCCTCGTCCAGCGTCTCGTGCTCCAGCAGCGCCGCCACGATCGCGTCCAGCTTGTCGCGGTTGTCGCCGAGGACCTGGAGCGCGCGCTCGTAGCACTCGTCCACGATCCGCCGCGCCTCCTCGTCGACCGTGGCGAGCGTGGCCGGCGATGCCTGCGGCCGCTGGCCGTCGTTGGGCAGGATGGTCAGCGGGCCGACCTTCTCCGACATGCCCCACCGGCCCACCATGCCGCGGGCGATCATGGTGACCTGTTCGAGGTCGTTCTCGGCGCCGGTGGTGATGACGCCGAAGACGACCTGCTCGGCCGCCATGCCGCCGAGCGCGCCGGTGATGCGGCCGCGCAGGTACTGCTCGTCGTAGGCGTAGCGGTCGGTGTCGGGGGTGGAGAGGGTGACGCCGAGTGCCCGCCCGCGCGGGATGATGGAGATCTTCCTGACCGGGTCGGCCCCGGGCTGGAGCATGCCGAGCAGCGCGTGGCCGGCCTCGTGGAAGGCGGTGCGCGTGCGCTCCTCCTCCGGCATGACGATGCTGCGGGCCGCGCCGAGCTGCAGCTTCTCCAGCGCGTCGGCGAAGTCGGCCATCGTGACCTTCTCCTTGCCGCGCTTGGCGGCGAGCAGGGCGGCCTCGTTGACCAGGTTGGCCAGGTCGGCGCCGGTCATGCCGGGCGTGGTCTTGGCGAGCTGGTCGAGGCTGACCTTGGCGTCCATGGGCACGCCGCGCGTGTGGACGGCCAGGATCGCGGTACGGCCGGCCGCGTCGGGCAGGCCCACCTGGACCGTGCGGTCGAAGCGGCCGGGACGCAGCAGCGCGGGGTCGAGGATCTCGGGCCGGTTGGTGGCCCCGATGACGATCACGCCCTCGGCGCCGGAGAAGCCGTCCATCTCGGTGAGGATCTGGTTGAGCGTCTGCTCGCGCTCGTCGTGGCCGCCGATGCCGCCCGCGCCGCCGCGGGCCCGGCCGATGGCGTCGATCTCGTCGATGAAGACGATCGACGGCGCCACCTTGCGCGCCTCCTCGAACAGGTCACGCACCCGCGAGGCGCCGACGCCGACGATCATCTCGATGAACTCGGAGGCGCTGGCCGAGAAGTAGGGCACCTTGGCCTCACCGGCGACCGCCCTGGCCAGCAGCGTCTTGCCGGTGCCAGGAGGGCCGGCGAGCAGCACGCCCTTGGGCAGCTTGGCGCCGAGCCTGCGGTATTTGCCGGGGTCCTTGAGGTAGTCGACGATCTCGACGAGCTCGTTCTCGACCTCGTCGATGCCGGCGACGTCCTCGAACGTGACCCGCACCTGCCCGGCCTCGACCGGCTTGGCCGCCTTGGACTTGCCGAGCCCGCCCAGGCCGCCGCCCATCATGCTGGCGCCACGGCGCATGATCCAGATCCACAGGCCGGCCAGCAGCAGCACGGGCAGCAGCGACAGCAGCAGGTTGGAGAAGAAGCCCCGGGTGATCGGCTTGCTGGTGATCACGACCTGGCCGGTGGACAGCTGCTGGTCGAGCTGGTCGGTGTTGGCGAAGGCGGGGATCTCGGTGGCGAAGCGCGTGTAGGAGGCACCGCCGTCGGGGTTCTTCACCGCCGAACGCAGGTCGCCCTCGACCGACAGGCCCTCGGCGTAGATGTCCTTGACGTTCTTGGCGTTCACCTGGTTGGTGAACTCGGTGTACGAGATCGTCTCGACGGATCCGCTGTCGACGAACGACGACACGACGAAGAAGCCCGCGTACACCACGAGCAGCGTGACGACGAAGCGCCACCAGTTGATCTTCGGCCGGCCGCCGGGCGTGCCCGGCAGCCCTTCGGAGCGCCAGGGCGGCTTGCCTTTGCCCTTGTCCTTCTCCGGAGCTTGCGGCGGTCCAGAGCGTTCCACGGCGTCACTCCCCCACATCGCCGCACACATGATCTTCTAGCCTAGAACACGCACCCCTGAGGCCACGCGGCCGATGTCGCGCCACTGCTTTCGCTGCGAATCCGGCACTGTGACGAACGCAAGTCCCGGCTTGCTCATTCCCCCGTCCATGATCACGACGGCGGCGCGCGAGGTGTGCTTCCCGTACGTGACGCGGTAGACGAGCATCCAGCCGCGCTTGACCGGCTGCGAGGCGAGCCAGGTGATCCTGGCGTCGTCGGGGTGGTGGTTGAGCGTCCAGCGGGCGGCCAGCAGGGCGGTGTCGCGCGGGGACTTCTGCTCCAGGATCGGCAGCGGGCAGGTGACGAGCATGCCGCGCACGTCCGCGCCGCGCGTCCTGGGCAGGACCTGCTTGGTGGTGAACGGCGCCGCCCCGTGCGGCTTCCACGGGCCGGACAGGCGCGGCACCGCGAGCCCGGTGCGGGCGTCCTTGACGAAGCGCTTGCCCGGGGAGCGCAGGGGGATGCGCTTGACGCCCCGGGAGAGCTTGGGGACGCGCGGGTCGGCGTACAGGGCCTCCATGGCCGTGTAGCCGGGCGCCAGAGACCCACTGGGTGACGGCGTCGGCTGCTGCGCGGGAGCGGCGCTGGCAGGCGGATCCGAAGGCCCGGACGAAGGCTCCTGCGAGGGCCCCGCGGACGGCTCCGCCGACGGCTCGGACGACAGGGGGGACGACAGGGGGGACGACGGGGCGGAGCCGGACGAGGGCGGTGCGGCCGGCGGCGCGGTGACCGGCCCCGCCGCGACCTCGTCCGGCTCCGACGGGAGCACCATGACCAGCGCAGCGACTACCGCCGCGACGGCGGTGGCCATGGCCAGCCCCCGGTACACGTCCCGCATCCGCAGATCGCCGATGCGGGAGCGTTTGGGCGGAGAGGCAGGGATCCCATGCCGTGCGGCCGTTGTCACTCGGGAACCCTTGATCTCATCTTCCCCATGGAGCACGACGGGAGCGTACGACATATCCCGCCATCGCGTCCGGGAAGCGACCGAAGTGCAATCATGGCGTGGTGGAACAGGTGGAGTTGCGATTCGACCATGCTTCGCAAGCGGCGCAAACGCACACAAATCTCTCAGCGATCCGCCAGAGCTCCACCGGGCTCTGGGTCGCCGGCGACGAGACGGCGACCTTCGAACACCTCACGTGGACCGGCGACCACTACGGCGCCCAGCGCACCTTCCGCCTGGCCGACTACGTCAGCCTGCCCGCCGGTCCGGACGACGAGGCCGACATCGAGGGTCTGGCCAGGACGGACGGCCACCTCTGGCTGGCCGGCTCGCACAGTCTCAAGCGCAAGCGGGTCAAGTCCAAGGACCCGGCCAAGGCCGCCGACCGGCTCGCCACCGTGGTCAGGGAGGAGAACCGCTTCATCCTCGTCCGCCTGCCGCTGGACGAGGCCACCGGGACGCCCCTGCCCGGCGCGATCCTCTCCGGCCGGGACAACCTCGCCGAGGCGCTCAAGGACGATCGGCACCTCGCGCCCTTCCTGCCGCTGCCGGGCAAGGACAACGGCCTCGACGTCGAGGGCATCGCCGTCACGGGGGACCGCGTGCATCTCGGGCTGCGGGGTCCTGTGCTGCGGGGCTGGGCGGTGGTGCTGGAGCTGCGGATCGAGGACGCGGGCAAGGGACGGCTGCGGCTGCGCGAGCCGTACCGCAAGCACTTCCTGGACCTGGGCGGGCTGGGCGTGCGGGACATGTGCCCTGACGGGGACGCGCTGCTGCTGCTCGCCGGGCCCACCATGGACCTCGACGGGCCGGTACGCGTCGTACGGTGGCAGCCGGACCGGCAGAACGGCAGGCGGCCCGGCGTCGTGCCGGAGGGCGAGCTGGAGGTCGTCGCCGACCTGCCCTACGGCGTCGGCTGCGACCACCCCGAGGGGCTGGTGCGGCTGGCGGACGGGCGGCTCATGGTCGTGTACGACAGCCCGTCGCCCGCGCGCATCACCCCGGCGGGCGGCGTGCTGGCGGACGTCTTCACCCTGCGCCCCTGAAGCCCGTGGCGTTCACCCCGCGCCCGTAAACCCGTGGCACGGGGACGCGCGTTCAGGCCCCGCTGGTGGGGACGCGGCCGTAGAGCCAGGGCGCGTCCGCGACGAACGTGCACGAACCCGGCTCGATCTCCGTGAACCCGGCGTCGCGCACCACGGGCAGCCCCGCCGCCACCATGGAGTCGAACTCCTCCTGGGTGCCGGCCATGCGTACGGACACCGCCAGCCCCCGCTCACGCCACGTGGCCCGCTCGTCCGCGTCGCTGGCCCACCAGGCGAGCTGGGCGGCGTGCCCGGCCTGGGCCATGGCCTTGCCCGCGGACATCTCCAGCGCCGGGTTGGCCCACAGGATCGGCGGCCCGGCGGGCACCGGCGGGGTGGTGTCGGTCAGCTCGGTGCCGGAGACCTGCAGCCTGGCCAGGTCGCGCGGCCAGTCGTCGAGCGGCACGGGCGGGTGCACGCGCACCTCGGCCGTGCGGTGCTCGATCGTGCGGCCGGGCAGCGCGAGCGCCCTGCGCCACTCGGCGCCCCTGGCCCGGCGCACGACCTTGCGGATCTTTCCGGTGGACTGCCAGGCGTGCAGCTCGCCGGTCCACTCCCCCGGCTCGTCGAGGAGGCTCAGCACGGCCATGGCGGCGGCCTCCAGCGCGTCGGTGCGCTCAGGAGGCCCCTGACGAGGTCCCTTCGCAGGGCCGGGGCCGGGGCCGGGTGAGGTCTGGGGTGCGGCGCGCTCGATCCTGACGACGAGGGGCAGCACGTAAAGCTCGCTGTTCATCGTCTCCTAGCATGCCCGATGGCCAGGGACATGCCGGCGGCGAGGAGGCAGAGGGCGCCGGAGGCGTACCAGGCCAGGTCGTACGCGCCCAGCTGGTCGCGGGTGAGCCCGGCGCCGACGGCGGCGAAGGCGGCCCCGACCTGGTGCGAGCCGAACACCCAGCCGAACACCACGGCCCCGTCGGCCCCGTAGATCCGCCGGCACAGCGCCACCGTGGGCGGCACGGTCGCCACCCAGTCCAGGCCGTAGAAGATGATGAAGATCAGCATGCTGGGCTCGGCGGTGGCCGCGAACAGGCCGGGCAGGACCATCAGCGACAGGCCGCGCAGCCCGTAGTAGACGCCGAGGAGCACCTTGGGGTCGATCCTGTCGCTCAGCCAGCCGGACGCGATCGTGCCCGCGATGTCGAAGATGCCGATCACGGCCAGCAGCCCCGCGGCGACGGGCTGGGCCATGCCGTGGTCGTGGGCGGCGGGGATGAAGTGGGTGCCGACGAGGCCGTTCGTACTGGCTCCGCAGATCGCGAAACCGCCCGCCAGCAGCCAGAACGGGCGCGTCCGCGCGGCCGAGGCGAGCACCGAGACGGCCCGCACGGCCGCGTTGACCTTCGCGGCCGGCGCGGCGGGCGCCGCCTCAGGATCGGCCCCGAGCGCCGTCGTGCCGACGTCCTCGGGCCGGTCGCGCAGCAGCCACCACACGAACGGCACCACGGCCAGCGCCGCGACGGCCACGGTCAGCGAGGCGAAGCGCCAGCCGGGCCCCTGCGCGAGCTGGGCCAGCACGGGCAGGAAGACGAGCTGCCCGGTGGCGCCGGCCGCGGTGAGCACGCCGGTGACCAGGCCGCGGTGCCGGACGAACCAGCGGTCCACCACGGTCGCGGCGAACACCAGCGCCATCGACCCCGTGCCGAGCCCCACCAGCACGCCCCAGAACAGCAGCAGCTGCCAGCTGGCCGTCATCAGCACCGTCAGCCCGCTGCCCGCGGCGATCAGCAGCAGGGCGACGGCGACCACGCGGCGCATGCCGAAGCGGTCCATGAGCGCGGCGGCGAAGGGGGCGGTCAGGCCGTAGAGCACCAGGTTGATCGAGACGGCCAGCGAGATCGTACCCGCCGACCAGCCGAACTCCTCCTGCAGCGGCGTGATCAGCACGCCCGGCGTGGCCCGGAACCCGGCGGAGCCCAGGATGGCCACGAAGGCGACGGCCGCCACGTACCAGGCCCGGTGGAGTCGGCGCGTGGGGGTGGTGCTCAAGGTCATGCGCCCATCCTGGGATATCCCGCCACATGGCCACGAGTGGCCGGAAAGCCAATATGTGTAAGAATCCGGCCATGGTGCATCGTGTCGCGGTCGTCGTGCTCAACCATTTCGCCCCGCTCGACCTCGGCGTGCCCGGCCAGGTGTTCTGGGCGGCGGAGAGGCCGTCGGGCGAGAAGCTGTACGAGGTGGTGACGTGCTCGGAGGGCCGCATGCCGGTGCGGTGCAACGCGGGCTACAGCGTGCTGCCCGACCACGACCTCGACGTGCTCGACACGGCGGACACGGTCCTGGTGCCCGGCATCCACGCGGGCCGGGCGCTGCGCGACGGCACGATCTCGGACACGCTGCGGCGGGCGTTGCGGGGGCGGCCTCGGACCATGTCGATCTGCACCGGCTCGTACGTGCTGGCGGCGGCGGGCCTGCTCGACGGCCGCCCGGCCACCACGCACTGGCGTGAGGCGGCCCGCTTCGCCCGCCTGTTCCCCCAGGTCAAGCTGGATCCCGACGTGTTGTTCGTGGACGACGGCGACGTGCTGACCTCGGCGGGCGTCGCCTCCGGCATGGACCTGTGCCTGCACGTGATCAGGCGCGACCACGGCAGCGAGGTGGCCAACAGGGCGGCGCGGCGCTGCGTGATGCCGCCGTGGCGGGAGGGCGGCCAGGCTCAGTACATCGACCGGCCGCTCCCGTACGGCGACGGCGGCGGCACGGCGGCCACCCGCGACTGGATGCTCGCCCACCTCGACGCCCCGCTCGACCTCACCGCGCTGGCCGGGCACGCCAGGATGAGCGTGCGCACGTTCACCAGGCGCTTTCGCGAGGAGACCGGCATGAGCCCGGCCAGGTGGCTGACCGGGCAGCGGGTGCAGCACGCCAGGCGACTGCTGGAGACGACGGATCTCGGCGTGGAGGAGGTGTCCAGGCGGGCGGGCTTCCGTTCGGCGGTCTCGCTGCGCCAGCACCTGCACGCGGCGGTCGGGGTGTCGCCGCTCGCCTACCGCCATACCTTCCGGCGCACCTGATCGGCCGCTCGCCGCATGACCCCCCGGAACGCTCCGGCCTGGCTCGTAGACTTCGCGGCAGCGAAGCCACCGGGAGGGCGGGAGATGACCGAGGCGGACCGCGCACCAGCCGGGATCGACCCCACCGTGCCCAGCGTCGCCCGCATGTACGACTACTACCTCGGCGGGCGCGACAACTTCGCCGCCGACCGCAGGGCCGCCGAGGAGATGATCAGGCTCGGCCGCAGGATGGGCAACGACACCCGGCGGATCGCCCTGGCCAACCGCGCCTTCCTCGGCCGCGCGGTGCGCTCGATCGCCGAGGCGGGCGTGCGCCGGTTCGTCGACATCGGCGCCGGGCTGCCGACCCAGGACAACGTGCACCAGGTGGCCGCGCGGCACGTCTCCGGCTCCCGCGTCGTCTACGTGGACAACGACACGATCGTGCTCGCCCACGCCCGCGCGCTGCTGGCCAGGCAGCCGGACGTCATCGCGCTGGAGGGCGACCTGAGAGACCCCGACGCGATCCTCGACGATCCGCTCGTCACGGGGCATCTCGACCTCTCCGAGCCGTACGCGGTCCTCATGGTGGCGGTGCTGCACTTCATCACCGACGACGCCGAGGCGGCCAGGATCGTGGCCCGCGTGCGCGAGCGGCTGCCGCGGGGCTCCTACCTGGTGCTCTCCCATCTGTACGCGGGCGACGTCACCGACGAGGAGGCACGGGCGGGCCAGCGGGTCTACGCCGCGACCGACTCGGGTGGCCTGGCCAGGCGCGGCTACGACACCATCGCGTCCTATTTCGGAGGGATGGAGCTGGTCGGTCCCGGCGTCGTGCCGGTGGCCGACTGGACGCCCGACGGGACGCCCGGGGAGGCGTACGACCTGGTCAGGTCGGGCATCCTCGCCGGAGTCGCCCGCGCCTGACCTCCCGAGCAGACAGCAGTCCCGACTTCTTTCTCACGGCAAGAAAGTCGGACACGCGTTAGGTTGAAACGGTGTCGCATCTCAGTCTGGACTTCGTCAGCACGATCAGAGCCGACCGTTCCGGCCTGGTCGACGCCCTGTCGGACGCGGACGGCCTGACGACCTGGGCCCGCGAGCACGCGGCCGAGCTGGGCCTGGATCCCGGCTTCACCGCCTCCGGCGAGCTGCGGGAGCAGGTCGTACGCCTGCGTCAGGCCGTACGCGCCCTGTTCGCCAGGGCCGTGACCCCGGAGCCGCCGAGCCGGGCGGACGCGCCCGAGCTGCCCGGGTTCGAGGAGTCGCTGGCCCTGGTCAACGCCGCCGCCCTGGCGGCCCCCACGGCCGCGCAACTGTCCTGGAACGGAGCGCCGTCCCTCGTCGTCACCCCCGCACGGGGGACGGACGAGCCGGCCCGGCTGTGCGGGCGACTGGCGACGGCGGCGGTGGAGTTCCTCGCCGGCCCGGACCGGGCCCTGCTGCGCACCTGCCGGGCGCCGCGTTGCGTGCTCTATTTCGTCAAGGAGCATCCGCGCCAGGAGTGGTGCTCGACGGCCTGCGGCAACCGCGCCCGCGCGGCCCGGCACTACCGGGAACACAAGAGGCGACCCGCTTCTAACGCCATAGACGCAAATTTGCCGTTATAGTCCCTCTATAACGGCAAATCAGCGCCGCATGCATGAGAGGAGTGAGGCATGTCCTTCCAGACTGGGCATATCGGGCTCAACGTCACCGACGTCGAGGCGTCCAAGGAGTTCTACCGGCGCGTCTTCGGGTTCACGGTCGCCCGCGAGTCCGAGGAGGACGGCCGGCGCTACGTGTTCCTGGCCGAGAACGGCACGCTGAAGCTGACCCTGTGGCAGCAGAGCGAGGGCCGCTTCGCCACCGCCCGGCCCGGGCTGCACCACCTTTCGTTCCAGGTGGCGGACCTGGAGGCGGTCCGGCGGGCCGAGCGGGTGATCAGGGAGCTGGGCGCGGTCGTGCACCACGGAGGCGTGGTGCCGCACGGCGAGGGCGCCACCTCGGGCGGCGTCTTCTTCGAGGACCCCGACGGCATCCGGCTGGAGATCTCCGCCCCGGACGGCGCCGGCGACCGCCCCGCGCCCACGACCGGCGCGCCGACCTGCGGTTTCTTCTAATGCGCGCACACCCTGGCGAGGTCGCGGTGCAGCGGCGCAACGGCGTCACGCACGACCGCGGCAGCGCGCGGACCAGGCCGGAGATCCCCGAGGTCGCGGCCGCGTTCCTGGGGGCGCAGCGCATGATCGTGATCGGCGCCGCCGACGAGCTCGGGCGGCTGTGGGCGAGCGTGCTCACCGGCCCCGCCGGGTTCGCCACGGCCGCGGGCGAGCGCACGATCGTGCTGCGCGCCCTGCCCGGCGCGGGCGATCCGCTGCACGGGCTGTTCGAGTCCGAACGGGACCTCGGCCTGCTGGCCATCGAGCCGCACACGCGGCGCAGGATGCGGGTGAACGGCAGGGCCGTACGGGACGGGGACACGCTCGTCGTCCGGACCGAGCAGGTCTACGCCAACTGCCCCAAGTACATCCAGACCCGCGAACCCACCTCGGCCCCCGGCACCCCGGCCGTCCTCGGCCACGGCACCACCCTGGACCTTCGGCAGTCGGACCTGATCGCGGCGGCCGACACGTTCTTCATCGCCACGCGCGCCGAGGGCTACGGCGCCGACGTGTCGCACCGGGGCGGCAACCCCGGCTTCGTCCGGGTCACCGGCCCGCGCTCACTGGAGTTTCCCGACTATCCGGGCAACACCATGTACATGACCCTGGGAAATCTGGAGCTGGATCCGGCGGCCGGGCTGCTGTTCCCCGACTGGGAACGCGGCGGGACCCTGCAGCTCACCGGGCGGGCGCGGGTGGAATGGGGCTCGGAGCCGGTGGTGCGGTTCGAGCTGGACGCGTACGTCGACCGCGCCGGGACCCTGCCCGCCGGCTGGACCGCCCCCGGCTACCACCGCTTCAACCCGCCCGTCTGATCGCGCCACTGATCGGGCCGATGATCAGGCCGATGATCAGGCACGCTCATCGCGAAAAGCGTTTCTCGAACCAGTGATGGGCGTACGGCTCGTCGTTGAACGCCGCCACCTCGTCGTAACCGGCCGCCCGGTAGAGGGCGACGGCCTCGGTGAGCGCGCGGTTGGTCTCCAGCCGCAGCGTACGCGCGCCGTGGCCGGCCGCCCGCGCCTCCGCCTCGGCCAGCAGCCGCCGGCCGAGACCGAGCCTGCGGGCCGTCGGGTCCACCCACATCCGCTTGATCTCCGCCCACCCGGAACCGGCCCTGGAAGCGGGGTGCAGCTTCACCGCGACGCAGCCCACCGGCTCGGCGTGGAGCATCGCGACCAGGAACATCCCGGCGGGCAGCCGCACCTCCTCGTCACCGGCCGGGATGCCGCGCGCGGGATCGAACCCGTCGTCGAAGCGGCGGGCCAGCTCGGCGAAGTAGGCCCGCAGGCAGTGGCGGGCATGGGGATGGCGGGGGTCGAGCACCTTCACCTCGACCATGGAGGCGACCAGCAGCCGCTCGACCTCCGACATCGCGGCCACCAGGCGCTCGCGCTGGGTGCCCGAGAGCGGCCGCAGGATCGACGCGGCCGCCTCGTCGGAGCGGCGGTCGAGCTCGGCCCGCTCGGCCAGCCCGGCGGCGGTGAGGCGGGCCGTGCGAACGCGTCCGTCGGGGCCCGCGCCGCCGACCTCCACCAGCCCGTCGGCCTCCAGCGAGCGCAGCAGCCTGCTCATGTAGCCCGAGTCGAGCTCCAGCCGGGCCCGCAGCGCGCGGATCTCGCTGCCTTCCGCGCCGATCTCCCACAACACCCGCGCCTGGCCGAGGGCCCGCCCCCTGGCCAGGAATCCCTCGTTGAGCGCCCCTATCCGCTGGGTCACGGTCCGCTGGAAGCGGCGGACCCGTCCGATCGCCGTGTCGTCCATTATCTGACTCTAGTCAGTATCAGCCGGTTCACAGGAGCGGATCCGCGACGGGGACCGCGCTGTAGTCCTCACCCGCGACGGGGCGGATCTCCTTCCAGTGCACCCAGCGCGCGCTCGCGTCGTGCCGGGCCCGCGGCGGCCACAGCAGGTATCCCCACCGCGCCCCCTGGGCGTCGTCACCCCAGGCGAGCAGGTAACGCTCCGCGCCGTCGCGGATCGCCGCGGCGTGCTCGACGACGGGCGGCCTCCAGATCTCAGGCAGTTCCACAGGGTCCATGTCGTCTATTATACGAACGACAGTTCGATACATCCACGGTTTCGGGGGATCCGTCCGGGCTCCGGACGCACGAAAGGCCGCCCCCGATCGCGGGAGCGGCCTTCGCCGAGAGTGGAGCTATGGGGATTCGAACCCCAGACCTCCTCCATGCCATGGAGGCGCGCTACCAACTGCGCCATAGCCCCTCGTGCCTGTCAAAAGTGTAGCCGACTCCGGGACTCCCGGCGCACACTCGCCGATCGGGCCCGCGGCCGGCGCATCGCGGCAGACGCGGCAGACACAGGGCGGCCCGGGCCGGGGACGGGCGGGGGCCCGGGGCCGGGCCGCCGCGCCTGCGTCAGCGGATCGACTTCGCCCGGTCGATCAGCGTGGCCAGCTCCGACACCATCGGGTCCTCCGAGGTGGCGGCCAGCCGGTTGGCGTGCTCGCCGAGCGAGCCCAGGTCCATGCCGAACGCCTCCTTGTCGCGCAGGTAGCCGGCGAACGCGGCCACCACCACGTCGACCTGCAGCCGTACCGGCGCCTTGTCCCAGACGGAGGCGGCCAGATCGCCGGAGCGCAGGGACTCGCTCGTCTCGGACGCGGCCCTGGTGTCGGGGTCCTGCCAGCGAACGGTGGCCTGGGCGAGCTGGCCGTCGGCGCCGGGCTTGAGCTTGAGCGCGTACAGGGCGGTGACGGAGTGGCCGGGGCCGACCTCGCCGCCGTCGCGGCTGTCGTCGCGGAACTCCTCCGCCGACAGCGCCCGGTTCTCGTAGCCGACGAGCCGGTAGCTCTCCACCACGGACTGGTTGAAGACCACCTGGGCCTTCGCGTCGCGTGCGCGCAGCTCGATGGTGGCGGGCAGCTGGGTGGTGAAGATCTTCTCGGCCTCCTCCTCGGAGCTGACGTACACGGCCATGCCGTCGCCGTTGTCGGCGAGCTGCTCCATGAGCTCGTCGCCGTACTCCCTGCCGACGCCGACGGTCAGCAGCGTGACCTGCTTGCCCGCGTGCTCCTTGACCCGGTCGAGGAGGGCCTGCCACTGGGTGCTGCCCTGGTTGGCCAGGCCGTCGGACAGCACGATGACCCGGTTGGTGGCGGCGGGCCTGAACGCCTTGGACGCCTCCTGGTAGCCGGTGACCAGCCCGGCCTCCAGGTTGGTGCCGCCGGCGACGGTGAGCTCGTTCACCGCCCGGCGCAGCTCGTCCCTGGCGGTCAGCGGCGTCATCGAGGCCAGCAGGCTCGCCTCGTCGCTGAAGGAGACGATCGAGACCTGGTCGCCGGGCGCGAGCTGGTCGAGCAGCTTCTGCAGGGCGGACTTGACCAGGTCGAGCCGGCCGGCCTCGGCCATCGAGCCGGACACGTCCACCACGAACGTGAGGTTGGCGGGCCGCCGCTCGGCCGCCTGGCTGGCGCGGGTCTGCAGGCCGACCCGCATGACGGCCTCGTCGCGCCCGGGCAGCCTGGCGCCGTCCACGTGCACGGTGAACCCGTCGTCCGGCGGCTGCGCGTAGTCCTGCCTGAAGGCGTTGACCCATTCCTCGGGGCGGATCTCGGCCGGCGCGGGCCAGCGTCCCTCCTTGAGGGTGCGGCGGGCGTAGCCGTACGAGGCGGTGTCCACGTCGAGGGCGAACGTCGAGATCTGCGCCGCGGTCGTGTCCTGCTCACCGTCCTCGCGCGCGGCCTGTTCGTCCTGCTGCTTCGGCGAGGCACTGGACACGGCGGGGGGGCGCTTCTCGTCCACTTGCGCGGGAGCGGCCTCTCCGCTGGTGCCGCTCTCACCGCCGCCACAGGCCGCCAGACCGAGCAGGGCGACGAGGCCGGCACCGACGATCAATGGGCGAAATCTCATTTCAACCACCTCCGAGTCGTACGACGGAATGTGGTTCGAGGCGGCCGGGTCGGTGACATAAGCGAGTACAAACCGCGATCAATGCGTGATCAGTTGTAACAAATGTGGCAATTGGGATAAATATCTACTTGTGCGTGTTTATCTCGGCCTGGCTGCGAAACGGGGGGAAATCCCCGCCCGTGCCCTGGACCGGGTCCGTTCGCTGATCGAATCCGCTTTTCCGGTGCCGCCCGAGGTCGTCCGCGGGCGTGAATGGCACGGCCGCGGCGTCTCCCTGTTCGCCTGGACCAACGAGCCGGACGACTCCCGGCAGCCGCCGCTCCTCACCGAGCACGACGGCCGGATCATCGGGCTGAACGGCCACCTGGCCGACCCCGCCGACGTGACCCGGCTGCCCGACGACTCGGCGGGCGGCTGTTTCTCGGCCTGGATCGCCCGCGACGGCGAGCTGTCGGCGAGCACCGCGATCAACCGGGTCTGCCCCGTCTTCCACGCCGAGACCCCCGACCTGCACGTGGCCGGCAGCCGGGCCCTGCTCGTGCACCTGGCGGCCCGGGACGACGACCGGGTGGAGCACGACGTGCTCGCCCTCCAGACGATGGTCAGGCAGGGGTTCTTCCTGTCGGACGAGACGCCGTACAAGGGGGTCTCGGCGCTGCGGCCGAGCTCACGCCTGCTGGTACGGGACGGCGCCCGCACCATCACCGAGACCCCGCTGCCGCAGGCGGCGCCCATGCCCACCTCGGCGCGGCGCAAGCGGGCGGCGATCGGCGAGCTGGCCGACGCGCTGCTGGCCACCGTCGAGCCGCTGCGCGACCTGGGCGAGCCGGTGAACCTGGCGCTGACCGGCGGGCGCGACACCCGGGTGCTGGCGGCGCTGCTGCACGCGGCGCGGGTGCCGTTCCGGGTGACGACCAACGGCCTCGACACGCATCCCGACGTGATCATCGCACGCGTGATCGCGGCCAGGCTGGGCGTGGAGCACACGGTCATCGCGCCGCCGCAGACCGCCGCGAAGGACGCGGTGCTGGTGGAGCATCCGCTGAGCCGGGCCTGGGAGACACTGCGCACGTGTGAGGGGATGACCTCGGCGTACGAGACGATCGTCAGCTATCTCCCCTACTCCGGCAAGCCCACCATGTCGGGGCAGAGCGGCGAGACGCTGCGGGCCGGCAGCCTGAACCTGCTGCAGACCGACCTCGGCGACAAGGCGCTGCGGCGGCGCATCGAGACGACCTTCGGCAAGGACGCCAAGCTCTTCACCGCCGAGGCCAACGAGCACGCCCAGGAGCTCGCCCGGCCGTGGCTGGCGCGAACGGACCGGCTGGAGGCCCTTGATCACCTTTACATCTGGTACAAGGTCGGCCGCTGGCAGGCCAGCGCGCGGGCGGGTTCGCTGCGGCGCGGCGATCCGGTGCGGCCGTTCCTGGACAATCGGGTGGTACGCGCGGCGCTGAGCCTGGATCAGAGCTGGCGGCTCTCCGAAGAAGTGATTTATACCCTCATATTGCGGCTGGCCCCGAAATTGCGGGACGTGCCGATCGAGGGAAAGCCGTGGCGCTTCGCCGCGAACCAGGCTCCCGCACTGTTCAGGAGACGCCTGCCCGAGCACCTGCCCACCGCCAGGACCGCGGGCGGGTGGAGCTGGCGGACCAGCCCCGGTCCCGCGCTCACGGACCTGCTGCGCGACCAGGTGCTCGGCAGCCTCGACGCGCTCACGCCGATCGTGAACCCCGACGAGGTGCGCGCGCTGTTCGCCGCCCCCGTCGTGGCCAAACCCGCCCTGGCCTGGCATCTCTACACGGTCAGCACGCTGCTGACCGGCCTGTATCCGGGCAAGCAGCCCGAGGGCCTGCCGCGGATCACGGTCTCCAGGCCGGATCCCGCCCGCTGAGGCCCAGGGCCGCGTTCTCGACGCGGATGCGGACCGTGAGCAGCGCGGCGTTCGCCGCCGTGAAGGCGAGCGCGGTCAGCCAGGCGGAGTGCACCAGCGGCAGCGCGATCCCCTCCGCGACCACGGCCACGTAGTTGGGATGCCGCAGCCACCGGTACGGCCCCCGGCGCACCAGCGGCAGCCCCGGAACCACGACCACGCGCGTGTTCCACCGCCGGCCCAGCGTGCCGACGCACCACCAGCGCAGGCCCTGGGCGAGCACGACGACGGCGAGCATGGGCCAGCCGAGCGCGGGCACGAAGGGGCGCTGGAGCAGCCACACCTCGGCCGGGGCGGCGATCAGCAGCGCCACGTGGGCCACGACGATCCAGGGGTAGTGCCCACCGCCGTGCTCGACGCCGCCGCGCGCCCTGGCCCAGGCCAGGTTGCGCCGGGCCACGACCAGCTCGGCCAGCCGTTCGAGCACGACCGCGCCGATCAGCAGCAGGTAGGCCGTCACCAGTGCAGCAGGAGCAGTTCGGCGGAGAAGCCGGGCCCCAGGGCCATGAGCAGGGCGGGCGTGCCGGGCCGGCCGCGCGTCTCCTGGAGGACGTGGAGCACCGAGACCGAGGACAGGTTGCCGTGCTCGCGCAGCGAGCGCCAGGTGACGTCCAGGGCCTTGGGCTCCAGGTTCAGCGTCTGGAGGATCTTGTCGATGACCTTCGGGCCGCCGGGGTGACAGACCCAGCTCGCGACCTGCTCGGGAGTCAGGCCGTAGTCGGCCAGGAACGCCTTGATGTCGGCGGCCAGCACCTGCTCCACGAAGTCGGTCAGGTCCGCGTCGAGCACGATGCGGAAGCCGTGGTCGCCCACCTCCCAGCCCATGAGGTGCTCGGTGCCGGGATAGAGGCGGCTGCGGGTGGCCACGACCTCGGGGCCGCGCCCGCGCCCCGTCGCCACCACGGCCGCCGCCCCGTCGCCGAACAGGCCGCTGGCGACCAGGTTGGCGATCGAGGTGTCGTCACGCTGGACCGTCAGCGAGCACAGCTCCACGCACACCAGCACCGCGACGTGGTCGGGCCAGCCGCGCAGGTAGTCGTGCAGGCGGGCCAGCCCTGACGCGCCCGCCGCGCAGCCCAGCCCGAAGACCGGCAGCCGTTTCACGTCGGGCCGCAGCCCCATCCGCTGGGCCAGCCTGGCGTCGAGCGAGGGCGTGGCCAGGCCGGTGGTGGAGCAGAACAGCAGATGATCAACCTTTTCCGGGGATATATCCGCTTTGCGCAGCGCGCCCGCCATCGCCTGCTCGCCGAGTTCCAGGGCCAGCTCCACGTAGGTGTCGTTGGCCCGGCCGAACGAGTCGAGCTTGGCGTAGTCGGCCAGCGGCAGCACCAGGTTGCGGCCCTCCACCCCGGTGGCCGCGTGGAAGCGCCGCAGCAGTTCCTCGTCACAGCTGGTCAGCCGGGAGAACGCCTCGGTGATCTCCGCCTGCTCATAGCGGTGATCAGGCAAAACGGTCTGTACTCCCGAGATGTGCATACACCTCTCCTGCCGCTGAAAGGGCCCGGCTAACCTGCGCGCGCCACTGCCGGCCCCTCCCAGTCGGACCAGCGTTACCGCCGGCGCGCCGAGCGGCCCGAAGGCGCCGCCGCTCAGCGGGTGAGCCGCCAGAGCGAGGTCACCTCGGCGGCGCGGGCCGCGTGCAGCGGGTCGGCCACGTCGGCCGGCCGGTTGTGGCGCGGGGCCACGTCGAGGCGGGCGGCCACCCGCAGCCCCGCCCGGTCGAACTCCGCCAGCAGCTCCTCCCTGGTGCGCAGCCCGAGGTGCTCGGCCAGGTCGGACAGGATCAGCCAGCCCTCCCCCGCCGGCTCCAGGTGCTCGGCCAGCCCGCCCAGGAAGCCGCGCAACATCCGCCCGCCGGGATCGTAGACGGCGTGGTCGAGAGGCGAGGCGGGCTTGGCGGGCAGCCAGGGCGGGTTGCACACGACGAGCGGCGCCCGCCCCGGCGGGAACAGGTCGGCCCGCACGACCTCCACCTGATCGGCGAGCCCCAGGCGGGCGACGTTGTCACCGGCGCACTCGACGGCGCGGGGGTCGAGATCGGTGGCCACGACGTGGCGGACGCCGCGCCCGGCCAGCACGGCCGCCAGCACGCCGGTGCCGGTGCCGACGTCGAAGGCCAGCCGATCGTCCGCCGGCAGCGGCGCCTGGGCGACCAGATCGACGTATTCGCCCCTGATCGGGGAGAAGACCCCGTGGTGGGGATGGATGCGAGCGCCCAGCGCGGGAACGAGCACGCCCTTCCTGCGCCACTCGTGCGCGCCGATCAGCCCGAGTAGCTCGCGCAGTTGCCCGGCTCCTGGCGGGGCGTCGGGGCCGTACACCTCGGCGCAGGCCGCGCGCACGTCGGGCGCCCTGCGCAGCGGCACGACATTGCCCTCGGCGTAGGGGACGAGCAGCATGCCGAGCGTGCGGGCGCGCTGGGACCTGGCCTGGCGGTGGGCGTGGAAGCCGCCGGCGGGATCGGCCGGCTTGCAGCGCCGGCCCATGGCGCTGAGCAGCCGGCGGGCGTTGTGGAAGTCGCCGCGCCACAGCAGCGCGGTGCCCTCGCAGGCCAGCCGGTACGCGGTGGCGGCCGGCATCCGGTCGTCGGCCACGATCACGCGCCCTGGAGGGGCGACCCCCGACGCCGTACGCCAGACCGCCGACCGCTCCTGCCCCGCCTCGCTCCACCGGATCATGGCAACCGACCGTTTCACGGGCCGCGCCTTCGCGGCCACCTCTTTTACGATAGGAGCCCCGCGGCCAGCGCGCGAACGCCCTTGTCGTACGTGTCGCGGGCGGTCAGCTCCTCCCACCGGCTCCCCACCTGGCCCAGCCGCGGGAACCGCCCGGCGTCGATCTCGGTGAACACCCGCTCCCTGTAGGTGCTCCCGCCCTGCTCGCGCCGCTCGCGCGCGGCCGCCCGCCCGCCGATCTCGCCGATCGTGTAGTGCCAGACGATCCGGTACGCGTCCACCGCGTCCTCGATCGTCAGCCCCCCGCGTACCGCCGCGTCGATGATCTGCTCCGGATACCACAGCGCCCCGACCGCGAACAGGTCGTCGGCCCGCAGCACGTCCACCGCCCACGGGTGGCGGGCCAGCGCGTCGCGCATGGCCGTGGCCGCGGTCACCAGGCGCTCGCGCGGGTCGTCGGGCAGCTCGGGCCGGGGCGTGGCGGCGGCGTAGTCGTCGAGCAGCAGCAGGAGCAGCTCGTCCTTGTCGCGGACGTGGTGGTAGATCGCCATGGCCGTGGTGCCGAGCTCTCTGGCCAGCCGGCGCATGGTCAGGGCGCCCACCCCGTCCGCCTCGATCACCCGCAGCGCCGCGGCCACGATCTCGGCCCTGGTGATCTTCGGCGGTCGTCCCGTTCGCGTCGGCATCCTGCCATGCTACTTTCTATACATGTATAAAAACTCCTGGGCCGTGGCGGCCCTCGCGTTCGCGGTGGCCGTGGGCTCCCTTCAGATGACCGTGGTCGTCCCGCTGCTGCCGGGTCTCGAACGGCGGTGGGGGCTCTCCTCCACCACCGCCTCATGGGCGCTCACCGCCGGCCTGCTGTCCGGGGCCGTGTCCATCCCGCTGCTGTCGCGGCTCGGCGACATGTACGGCAGGCGCGCCGTCTCGCTGATCGCCCTCGGCCTGCTCGTCGTGGGGTCGGCCCTCAGCGCCGGGGCCGGCACACTGCCCCCGCTCATCGCCGGCCGGGTGCTCCAGGGCGCCGCCGCACCCCTGCTCGCCCTGGCCATCGGCCTGGTCAGGCAGATCGTGCCCGCGCACCGCCTGCCGGGCGCCATCGGCGTGCTCAGCTCGACCATCGGCGTCGGCAGCGGCGGTGGCGTCATCCTGGCGGGGCTGGTCGGCGGCGACCACCGGGCGGTGTTCTGGCTGCTGACCGGGCTCGGGCTGCTGAGCTTCGCCCTCGTCGCGGCCGTGGTGCGGGAGGAGCCGGCGCGCGGGGCCGGACGGCCCGACCTGGCGGGGGCGGCGCTGGTCACGGTGTGGCTGGTCTGCCTGCTGCTCGCGATCAGCAAGGGCACGGACTGGGGCTGGACGTCGCCGCTGACGCTCGGCCTGTTCGGCGCGGCCGCGCTGGTCGCCGCCGTCTGGGTGGTGACGGCCCGGCGCACGGCGGCGCCGCTGATCGAGATCCCCATGCTGCTGCACCGGGGGACGGTGGGGGCGACCGTGGCCTCGTTCCTGCTGGGGTTCGCCCTGTTCGCGCTGCTCAGCACGGTCTCGGCGCTGGCGCAGGGCGCGCTCGGGGCCTCGGTGCTGCAGGTCGGGATCTACCTGCTGCCGACGACGGCGCTGATGCTCGTGGTCTCGCTGCTGGCGGGGCCCCTGATGCGCCGGTTCACCGCCTCCGCCCTCGTCGCGGGCGGCTCGGCGCTGGTGACGGCCGCCGCCCTGTGGCTGGCGCTGTCCGGCCCCTCCAGCCCCGGCCTGTACGGCGCCGCGACCGTACTCGGCGCAGGCATGGGCCTTGGCTACGCGGCACTCGGCACGATGGCCGTCGAGCACGTGGAGCCCGCCAAGACCGCGGCGGCCGGCGGCGTGAACGCCCTGGTCAGAGTGGTGGGCGGCAGCGTGGCGGGCGCCGTGGGCGCGGTGGTCCTGTCGAGCGGCGGGACCGGCTGGAGCTTCGCCGTCGCGGCGGCGGCGGCCCTGCTGGCGACCCTCTTCGCCGCCGGCTACGGACGACTCGGCATGACCGACCGGCGCCCCGAGAGCGGACAGGCGCGCGAGCGGCCCCGGCGGGCCGTACGGTGACCTTCATGACCTTCGCCGGCACCCCCCGACCGCGCCCGCGCTGGTACCACGCGGTCACCGACCTCGACGACTTCGCCATCGTCAGCTACCGGGTCGACGCCGCCGCCCTGGCCGCGCACCTGCCCAACGGGTTCGCCCCGATGGAGATGACCTTCGCGGACGGCCCCGGCGCCCTGGTCTCGGCCGTGGCCTTCACCGACCGCGACTTCCATTTCCGCTTCCTGCCCCAGGTGGGCATCGACTGCGGGCAGATCAACTACCGGGCCTACGTCACGGCGTACGGCCGGCCGGGCGTCTGGTTCTTCGGCACGGCGCTCGACCATCCCGTGGTGGCGATCCCCCAGCACCTGTGGGGCATGCCGTGGCGGCGCGACCGCATCCGCGTCGATGCCGACTGGGACGCGTCGCCCGCTCTGTGGCGGTTGCGGGCCGGCGACGCCCGCTGCGTGGCGACCGGATCGCCGGAACCGGTCCCGCTCGACGGGTTCGACGGCGAGCAGGACTGGCTCGAACGGCTCACCCACCCCACCCTGGGCTGGTACCGGCGCAGGGACGGGCTGGTCGGCACCTACAGCATCTGGCACCCGGTGATGCGGCCCCGCCACCTGACGGCGACGGAGGCCAGGTTCCCCGTCTTCGAGCGGCTCGGCCTGATCACCGAGGCGAGCCACCCCCACTCCGTGCTGGCCCAGCCCAGCCTGCGGTTCGACATCCACACCCCGCCGCGCCGCTTCCGCCCTCAGATCAGCGCCCGTCAGATCAGCACCCCCGGGTTCAGCACCCCCTGAGGGTCGAGCGCGGTCTTGGCCGCCTTGAGCGCCAGCGCGAACGGGTCGGGCCGCTGCCGGTCGTAGAAGGGCCGGTGGTCGCGGCCCACGGCGTGGTGGTGGGTGATCGTGCCGCCCATGCGCAGCACGGTCTCCGAGACGCGCCGCTTGAGGTCGTCCCACTGCTCCAGCTCGGCGCCCTTCTCGGCGGGCACGATGATCGTGTAGTACGGCGCGGGCCCGTCGGGGTAGGCGAAGGCCAGCCGGCAGGTCGTCGTCCCGGCCTCGCCCTCCGCCATGACGGCCTCGTGCAGGGCGGGGAAGCGGTCCCAGGTGACGGCCGTCTCGACGGTCTCGGCGATCACGCCCAGGCCCGGATAGGCGTTGCGCAGGTACGGCATGCGGGTGAAGGCCCCCTTCCACACCTGGTCCTGGCCCTGTTCCTGGCGCGCGGCCCCGGCCGCGCCGCCGTGCCACGAGACGATCTCCAGCGCCCGCGACATCCAGGCGTCCACGGGATGCACGGCCGACTCGAAGCCGACGATGAGCAGGGCGTGCCGCCCGTCGCCGCCGGAGGCCAGCGCGGCCTCGCGGGCGTCGAGCAGCCGGCAGTTGGCGGGGTGCAGGCCCGACTGGGCGAGGTCGTGCACGGCCGCCACCCCCGCCTCCCACTCGGCGAAGCGCACCGGCACCGAGACCTTGTGCACCGGCCGCCGGTGGACGCGGACCCAGGCCCGGGTGATCACGCCCAGCGCGCCCTCCGAGCCGAGCAGCCAGCGGTCGGGCGACGGGCCCGCGCCCGAGCCGGGCAGCCGGCGCGACTCCCACACCCCGGCGGGCGTGCTGGCCCTGATGGACTCGACCAGGTCGTCGATGTGGGTGTGCAGGGTGGCGAAGTGGCCGCCGGCCCTGGTCGCGATCCAGCCGCCCAGCGTGGAGAACTCGTACGACTGCGGGAAGAAGCGCAGTTGCAGCCCGCCGGGCAGCCCCGCGTTGATCTCCGGCCCCGTCGCGCCCGCCTCCACCAGGGCCGCCTGGGAGTCGCGGTCCACCTCCAGGACGCGGTTCATCCGGCCGAGGTCCAGGCAGAGCGACGGGCCGTCGAAGCGCGCCTCGACGCCGCCCACGACGCTCGTGCCGCCGCCCCTGGGCACGACCGCCACGCCCTGGTCGCTGGCCCATGCCAGGACCCGCGCGATCTCGTCCTCGTCGCGCGGCAGCGCCACCAGGTCGGGGGCGTTGGCGAAGTCGCCCCGGTAGGCGCGGATCAGGTCCCGGTAGGCCTGACCGTAGGTGCGCACGGCCCGCTCGTACGGGTCGGCCGTGCAGAACGGCGGCGCCGGCACCCGCGAGGCGGGCACGAGCTCCGGCGAGAACGGCACGGGCGGCTCCCACGCGGCCGGCTCGCCGAGGCCCGTGTGCTCGGTGAACAGCCGGGCGATCTCCCGTAATTCGGGCTCGGCGGGCTCGGGCCCCCATGCCCAGTGACTCTTCGGCATACGACGATTGTCGTCCCTGGGCCGCCGCGCGTCAGAGGGTGTAGTCGAAGGTGTAGGAGTGACCTCCGTCGGGAGCGATGACGATGTCCATCTCCCCCTTCATGCCCGTCAGCTCTCCCGTCGCCGAGTCGGCGACCACCCGGATCCGCAGCGACTGCTCCCCCTGGTCGGCCGTGGCGTCGTGCTGGACGACGAAGCTGCCCGCGCGCCCGTCGAGGGTCCCTTCGATCCGCTCGATCGCCACGTAGGCGCGCGACTCCGCCACCGGGGTGGTGGCGATCAGCATGGTGACGACGCTGGTGCCGGTCAGGTCGCCGTGCCAGGTCTTGTCCAGGGTCACGAGCCCGAGGGTGACGCCGTCGCGGTCGTCGAAGGGCGGCTGGGGCGTCCAGTTGGCGGTGTCGAAGGTTCCCTTTGCGGTCATGCGACCAGCGTGGCAGGCATACCTGTCAGGCCGTGTCAGGTACCGGAGAGCCGTTCCACGACGGGCGCGAACTCCTCCATGAACTGCGCGTTCACCGAGATGTAGGAGACGCCCAGCCGGTCCCTGCGGCGGCGCAGCGTGTCGGCCATCTCCTCGGGGGTGCCGGTGAGGATCCCGGTGCCGGTGCGGCCGAACCGGCGCAGCGCCCACTCGGGCGGCGCGGCCCCGGCGCAGGCCAGGTTCATGCCGAGCTCCAGGTCGTGGAAGCGGTCGCCGGCCAGTTCGTACAGCTCGTCCAGCTTGGCCGCGACCTGCTCCTCGGTGTACTGCGGCGGCACGCCGAGCGCGACCGTGTCGGCCTTGCGCGCGGCCAGCCGCAGCAGCCTGGTGCCGGACGCGGCCACCAGGATCGGCACGTCCTTGACGGCGTCGATGGTCTCGGCGACCCGCGCGATGCGCCGCCCCGGGGTGCCGAAGCGCACGCCCAGCGTGGCCGCGTCGCGCTCGGCGTCCGGCCGCCCGGCACCGAGGCCCAGCTCGAACCGGCCGCCGGTGAGCGTGTGCAGGGTGGCGCACTCCCACGCGACGGCCGCGGGCGTGCGGTTGGCCGCGCTCAGCAGGTACGTGCCGACGCGCAGGGTCGTCGTGGCCGTGGCGGCGACGGCCGCGGCCGTGAACGGCGACAGCGTGCCCAGTGTGTCGGGCACCAGCAGGGTCGCGTAGCCGAGGCTCTCGGCCCGGCGGGCCAGGCCGGTCCACGCGCCGGCGTCGGGGGCTTGTCCTGCTACCGCGCCGAACCTGAAGGGGTGATCGGTCATGCCCTTCACGATCGCCGACGGGCGGGCCCGGCACATCGTCCCGGGGACCGGTGAGCTGGTACGTCAGCGGGAGCAAGCCCCAGGCCGCGCCCTACTCCCCCAGCAGTACCCGGGTGAACTCGCTGCCGAACTTGCCCGCCGGGTCGAGGCGGCGCACCAGATCGCGGAAGCTCTCGGGGCACTCGGGCCAGCGGGTGAACAGTTTGCCCCAGTGCGGCCGCGGGTCGAACGGCGCCAGCGTCCGCTCCACCAGGTCCAGCACCGGCAGCACGGCGGGGACGTCCTTGACCCAGGTGAAGTGCACGGCCACGCTGTCGCGGCCCCTGAAGGGGCTGAGCCACAGGTCGTCGGCGGCGATCGTGCGGATCTCGGAGATCTGCAGCACCGGCCGGATGCGATCGCCGATCGCCCACAGCTCGCGCAGCGCCTTGACCGCGTGCTCCCTGGGCAGCAGCAGCTCGGACTGCAGCTCGTCGCCGGCGCCGCTGGGCGGGAAGTCGGCGCGGAAGTGCGGCAGCCGCTCGTACCAGGCGCCCGGCACGCCGAGCTGCGCGGTGCAGCTGTCGGCCGGCATGTCCGGGAGCGGGTGCTGGGGGGCCGCGGCCGGGGTGGTGCCGTACCAGTCGGCGTCGGTCAGCTCGTCCTCGCGCTTCAGCCAGACGCGGGTGTCGCGGAAGTCGGTGAAGAGGCTGACGCTGTAGCCGCTCGACATGATCGCCTCGAACTCGCCCAGGGCGTCGGCGGGCAGGCCCACGCGGACGTACTGGCGCAGGTCGAAGGCGGGCACCAGGTCGAGCGTGAGCGACGTGACGACGCCGAGCGCGCCGACGGCCACCACCGCGCCGGCGAAGTCGGCGTCCTCGCGGGTGAGCGACAGCGTCGAGCCGTCGGCGGTGACCAGGTCGATCCCGGACACGGCGGCGGCCAGGCCGGGGATGGACGGGCCCGAGCCGTGCGTGCCGGTCGCGACGGAGCCGGCCACGGAGATGTGCGGCAGCGAGGCCATGTTCGCCAGCGCGAAGCCGGCCTCGTGCAGCAGCGGCGCGAGCCGCGCGTACGTCATGCGCGCCCCGACCCGCACCTTGGCCGCCGCGCCGTCGATCTCTGCCAGGTCCGGCATCCGGTCGAGCACCACGAGATCGCCGGTGGTGTCGGCGACGTGGTTGAAGGAGTGTCCGCTCCCCAGCGCCCGCACCCGGGAGCTGCCGGAGACGAGCCGCTGGAGCTCGTCGAGCGAGGTCGGATGGTGGACGTCTCGTGCCTGAAAAGTGGTGTTTCCTGCCCAGTTCGTCAGCGTCACGGCCTTACCATCCCACACCATCGCCCGCCCGGTCCGCCCAGGGGCGGACCGGGGGCGATTCTAGAAGCCCTGCGCCAGCCGGTAGTACGCCTGGTTCCAGCGCAGCTCCTTGGCGAAGCGCTCGGTCGTGGTGACCGAGTCGATGACCACCAGCTCCACGCCCAGCATGTCGGCCAGGTCGGTCAGCTCGTCCCGGCCGACGGCCTTGGACAGCACCGTGTGGTGCGGGGCCCCGGCGGTCAGCCACGACTCGGTGGAGGTGCGCAGGTTGGGGCGCGGACGCCACACCGCGCGGGCCACCGGCAGCTTGGGCAGCGGCTGCGGCGGCGTCACCACGTCGATCTCGTTGGCGACGAGCCGGAACCGGTCGCCCATGTCGGCCAGGCCGACCACGATGCCGGGGCCTGGCTCGGCGTCGAACACGAGCCTGACCGGGTCCTCCCTGCCGCCGATGCCGAGGGGGTGGATCTCGCAGGACGGCGTTCCTGACGCGATGGACGGGCACACCTCCAGCATGTGGGCGCCGAGGATGAGCTCCTGGCCCGGCGTCATGTCGTAGGTGTAGTCCTCCATGAACGAGGTGCCGCCCCTGGCGCCGGCGTCCGGCATGGCCTTGAGGGTGCGCAGCAGCACCGAGGTCTTCCAGTCGCCCTCGCCGCCGAAGCCGTAGCCGTCGGCCATGAGCCGCTGCACCGCCAGGCCGGGCAGCTGGCGCAGGCCGCCGAGGTCCTCGAAGTTCGTGGTGAACGCCTTGAAGCCGCCCTCCTCCAGGAAGGCGCGCAGGCCCAGCTCGATCCTGGCCGCGTAACGCAGCGAGTCGTTGCGCTCGCCGAGCAGCTCGGGGGTCACGGTGTACTGCTCGGCGTACTCCTTGACCAGCGCCGTCACGTCGGCGTCGGAGGCCGCGTCCACCACCTCGACCAGGTCGTTGACGCCGTAGGTGTTGACCGAGACACCGAAGCGCAGCTGCGCCTCCACCTTGTCGCCCTCGGTGACCGCCACGTCGCGCATGTTGTCGCCGAAGCGGGCCAGCTTGAGCGTGCGCACCTCGGCCAGGCCCTTGGCGGCGCGCAGCCAGGTCAGGATGCGCGCGCCCACGGCCGGATCGCTCACGTGCCCGGCCACGGTCTTGCGCGGCACGCCGAGCCTGGTCTGGATGTGCCCGAACTCGCGGTCGCCGTGCGCGGCCTGGTTCAGGTTCATGAAGTCCATGTCGATGGTGGCCCACGGCAGCTCGACGTTGGCCTGCGTGTGCAGGTGCAGCAGCGGCTTGCGCAGCGCGTCGAGCCCGGCGATCCACATCTTGGCCGGCGAGAAGGTGTGCATCCACGCGATCACGCCGGCGCACTCGTCGTCCGCGTTGGCTTCGAGCATGATCCGCCGGATGGCCGCGGCGTCGGTCAGGACGGGCTTCCACTCCACCGGCATGGGCAGCTGCTCGGCGATGCGCCGCGACTGCTCGGCCACCTGGCGCAGCGTGTCCTCGCCGTACAGTCCCTGGCTGCCGGTCAGAAACCAGATGTTCAACGCGGGCTCCTCTGTCCGTAGACGTTCTGATAGCGGTCGTACAGGCGGTCGATGTCGTCCTGCGGGATGGGCAGCGGCTCGCCGAGCTGGCGGGCCACGTGCACCGTACGCGCCACGTCCTCGCACATCACGGCGGCCTTGACCGCGGCCTTGGCGTCCTTGCCGATGCTGAACACCCCATGGTTGCGCATCAGCACGGCCTTGGAGCGGTGGCCTTTGAGCGTCTCGACGATGCCCTGCCCGATCGAGTCGTCGCCGATGAGGGCGAAGGGCCCGATCGGGATCTCGCCGCCGAACTCGTCGGCCATCGCGGTCAGCACGCACGGGATGGCCTCACCGCGGGCGGCCCAGGCCGAGGCGTAGGTGGAGTGGGTGTGCACCACGCCGCCCACGTCCGGCATGTTGCGGTAGACGTAGGCGTGCGCGGCGGTGTCGCTGGACGGGGAGTGCTCGCCCTCCACCAGGTTGCCGTCGAGGTCGCACACGACCATGTTCCGCGGCGTCAGCTCGTCGTAGGAGACGCCCGACGGCTTGATGACGAACAGGTCCTCGCCGGGGATCCGCCCGGAGACGTTGCCCGCGGTCCAGGCCACCAGGTTGTAGCGGACCAGCTCCGCGTGCAGGCCGGCGACGATCTCTCTCATGGTCATGACGTGTGTGCCTCGTTCCTGATCGCGCGCAGCGCGTGCAGCATCTTTCCGTCTCCGAAGAAGTCGTGGAGCCTGCGGTACTCGGCGTAGAGCCGGTCGTAGGCGTCGGCGCGGGCCTCGTCCGGCACGTACGCGTTCTCGGTGCGCTTGCCCATCGCCGCGGCGGCCTCCTCGATGGAGGCGTAGGCCCCGGCGGCCACGGCGGCGTGGATGGCCGAGCCGAGCGCGGGCCCCTGGTCGGAGCCGATGACCGACAGCGGGCGGCGCAGCACGTCGGCGTAGACCTGCATGAGGAAGGGGTTCTTCAGCAGCCCGCCGGCGACGACGAACTCCTCGACCGGCACGCCCGACTTCTCGAACGTCTCCACGATCATGCGGGCGCCGTACGCGGTGGACTCGATGAGCGCCCGGTAGACGTCCTCCGGCCTGGTCTGCAGGGTCTGGCCGACGATCACGCCGGACAGGTTGTGGTCGACCAGCACCGAGCGGTTGCCGCCGAACCAGTCGAGCGCGACCAGGCCGTGCCCGCCCACCGGCTGCTTCTCGGCCAGCTCGGTGAGCCGCTCGTGGCCGTCGGTGCCGAAGTTGTCCACGTACCAGGCGAAGATGTCGCCGACCGCCGACTGACCGGCCTCGTAGCCCCACAGACCCGGCACGATGCCGTCGCGGACCACGCCGCACATCCCGGGCACCTCGGCGAGCTGGTCGCTGGGCATGATGTGGCAGGTGGAGGTGCCCATGATGGCCACCAACTGGCCGGGCCTGACGGCGTCCGCGGCGGCGGCCGGCGCGTGCGCGTCCACGTTGCCGACGGCGACGGCGACGCCCTCGGGCAGACCGGTCCAGGCGGCCGCCCGCGCGGTCAGCCGACCGGCCAGGCCGCCGAGCGCGGCCAGCCGCACACCGCCCGCATCGTCGCCGACCTGGCCGGTGGCCAGCTTGCCGACGAAGCCGGCGAAGCCGGGGTTCAGCTCGGCCAGGAACTCCTCCGAGGGGTAGCTCCCGTCCTGGAAGACACCCTTGTAGCCGACGGTGCAGATGTTGCGGCTCTCGACGCCGGTGAGCTGCCAGATGATCCAGTCGGCGGCCTCGATCCAGCGCTCGGCCCTGGCGTACACCTCGGGGGCCTCCTCCAGGAGCTGCAGGCCCTTGGCGAACTCCCACTCCGAGGAGATCTTGCCGCCGTAGCGGGGCAGCCAGCTCTCGCCCCTGCGCGCGGCCAGCTCGTTGATCCGGTCGGCGTGCGGCTGGGCGGCGTGGTGCTTCCACAGCTTGGGCCAGGCGTGCGGCTCGCCCGGCGTCTCGTCGCTCAGCGGCGTGCCGTCGGCCCTGGTCGGCATGACGGTGCAGGCGGTGAAGTCGGTGCCGATGCCGACTACCTCCTCGGGCCGCACGCCCGCGGCGGCGACCGCCTCGGGGACGGCGGTCCGCAGCACGTCGATCCAGTCCTGGGGAGACTGCAGCGCCCAGTCGGGGCCGAGCCGCTCGCCGGTCGGGAGCGTCTGCTCCATGACGCGGTGCGCGTACTCGTGCACGGCGCTGCCCAGCTCGGCGCCGTCGCTCACGCGGACGACCACGGCCCGCCCTGAGAGCGTGCCGAAGTCCACTCCGACCACGTAGGTGTTAGCGTTCACATTGAACTCCAGGGTTTTCCGGGGGCATGCCCATCATCTACTGACCGGAGCGGTGCTCGACCGCACCACGAAGCTGGGCCGCACGACCAGGCGCTCGTACGCGGTGGGCCCCACGTCGATCTGCCGCAGCAGCACCTCGATGCAGTGCCGGCCCACCACGTCGAAATCCTGCCTGACCGTGGTCAGCGGCGGCGAGAAGAACTCCGACTCGGGGATATCGTCGAAACCGACCACGCTGATCCGGCCGGGAACGGGCACGCCCTTCTCCGACAGGGCGCGCAGCACGCCCAGCGCCATCTGATCGTTGGCCGCGAAGACGGCCGTGACGCCGTCCATCGCGGCCAGGCTCATGCCGGCCTCGTAACCGGCCCGCGGGCTCCAGTCGCCGGCCAGCGGCTCGGGCACCGGCCGGCCCGCCTCCTTCAGCGCCGAGCGCCAGCCCTCCAGCCTGCCCTCGGTCTCCAGCCAGTCGGCCGGGCCGCTGACGTGCCAGACCGTCTCGTGGCCCTGGTCGAGCAGGTGCCGGGTGGCCAGCCTGGCGCCCTCCATCTGGTCGATGCACACCACGGACACGTCGGCCCGGTGCGTGCCCTCGACCGCCACGGCCGGCATGCCCACGGGCAGGTTCTCCAGGGCGCGCCCGGCCGAGCGCTGCGGCGCGACGACCACCACGCCGTCCACCCCTTGCTCGGCGAGGTAGTCGATGGCGTCGCGCACGTTGTCGGTGTCGAGCGACTTCAGGCTGACGATGCTGACGAAGTAGCCCGCGGTCCTGGCCGCCTGCTCGATGCCGTAGATGGTGCTGGCGGGGCCGTACAGCGTGGTGTCGAAGCTGACCACGCCGAGCGTCCTCGAGCGCTTGGTGACCAGGGCGCGGGCGACGAGATTGCGCCGGTAGCCCAGCCGGGAGATCGCCGCCTCCACCCTGGCGCGGGTGTCGGCCCTGACGTTCGGGTGGTCGTTGAGCACCCGGGAGACCGTCTGATGCGACACGCCCGCCTCCTTGGCCACGTCGGCCATGACCGGCAGGCGGCGCTTGGGGGTCGTCACGGTCTCTCCTTTCGCTGGAGCTCCCGATCACCGGGGCTTCCGGGATCTTACCTAGCGGGCGGCGCCTGCCCTGCGCTTGGTCCACACGTCGAACGCGACCGCCGCCAGCAGCACCGCGCCCTTGACGAGCATGACCCGCTCGCTGGGCGAGCCGATCAGGGACATGCCGTTGTTGATGACCGCCATGATCAGACCACCGGTGATGGCGCCCACGACCTTGCCGACGCCGCCCTGCACGGCCGCGCCGCCGATGAAGGCCGCCGCGATGGCGTCCAGCTCGAACGCGTTGCCCGCCGTCGGGCCCGCCTGGTTGAGCCGGCCGGCGAAGATGATGCCGGCGATGGCCGACAGCACGCCCATGTTGACGAAGATCCAGAAGACCACCGACTTGACCTTCACGCCGGACATGACCGCCGCCTGGAGGTTGCCGCCGATGGCGTAGATCTGCCGGCCGAAGACCGTGCGGTTGGCCATCAGCGAGTACGCCAGCACGAGGATCGCCAGCAGCACCAGCACCCACGGCAGGTTCTTGAACCGGGCCAGCTGCACGACCAGGAAGAGGATCAGCGCGGCGCCGGCCGCCATCTTCAGCACGAACAGCGCCATCGGCTCGACCGTCTGGCCGTAGCCCTTGCGGGCGCCCCTGGTGCGCCACTGCGCCGCGACCATGCCGGCGATGGCGACGATGCCGATCAGCAGGCTGAACAGGTCGGCGCCGCCGAGCGGGCCGAGGCCGACGTTGCCGAGATAGCCGTCGGTGAAGCCGTTGGCCAGCGTACGGACCTGGTCGGGGAACGGGCCGATGCCCTGGTTGCCCAGGACGGTGAGGGTCAGCGCGCGGAACAGCAGCATGCCGGCCAGCGTCACGATGAAGGCCGGGATGCCGAAGTAGGCGATCCAGTAGCCCTGCCAGGCCCCGATCAGGGCGCCGGCCACCAGCGTGGCGAGCAGGGCCAGCGGCCACGGCCAGCCCATGTTCACCATGAGCACCGCGGCCAGCGCTCCCGTGACCGCCACCACCGAGCCGACCGACAGGTCGATGTGCCCGGCGATGATGATCAGGATCATCCCGATCGCGAGGATCAGGACGTAGGAGTTCTGGACGATGATGTTCGAGATGTTCTGCGGCGTGAGCAGCGCGCCGTCCGTCAGCACCGAGAACAGCACGATGATCAGCGCGAAGGCGATGTAGATGCCGCTGGATCGCAGGTTGAGCGAGATGCCGCCCAGAGACACCCGGCCCGGCTGCCGCGGCCCTCCCCCGTCGCCCGTGGTGCCGACCTTGACGTCGGCGGGGCTGATGCTGCTCATCGAAGCTACTCCTGTCCCTTGGTCATGAGATGCATGAGGCTTTCCTGGGTGGCCTCCTGGCGGGGCACCTCGCCGGTGATGCGACCTTCCGAGAGCGTGTAGATGCGGTCGCACAGGCCGAGCAGCTCAGGCAGCTCAGAAGAGATCACCAGTACGGCCTTGCCCTGGTCGGCCAGCCGGTTGATGATCGTGTAGATCTCGTACTTGGCCCCGACGTCGATGCCGCGCGTGGGCTCGTCGAGGATGAGGACGTCCGGCTCGGTCAGGATCCACTTCGACAGCACGACCTTCTGCTGGTTGCCGCCGCTCAGCTTGCCCACGATGCTGTCCACGCCGGGGGCCTTGATGTTCATGCTCTTGTGGAACTGCTCGGCGACCCGGTATTCCTCGTTCTCGTTGACCCAGCCGCGCTTGGACAGGCCGGTGAGCCCGGCCGCGCTGATGTTGCGCTTGATGTCCTCGATGAGGTTGAGCCCGTAGCGCTTGCGGTCCTCGGTGGCGTAGGCGATGCCGTGTTTGATCGCGTCCTGGACGTTGCGGACCTCGATCGGCTTGCCGTCCTTGAAGAGCTTGCCGGAGATGTGCACGCCCCACGTGCGGCCGAAGACGCTCATGGCCAGCTCGGTGCGCCCGGCGCCCATCAGCCCCGCCAGTCCGACGATCTCGCCGCGCCGCAGCGTGAGCGAGGCGTTGTCGACGACCTTGCGGCCGGGCTGGCTCGGGCTGTAGACCGTCCAGTCCTCGATCCGCAGCGCCTCGTCGCCGATGGTCGGCTCGTGCGGCGGGAAGCGGTTGTCGAGTGCCCGGCCGACCATGCCGGAGATGATGCGGTCCTCCGTGACGTGGTCGCCGGTCATGTCCAGCGTCTCGATCGTGCGGCCGTCACGGATGATCGTGACGGAGTCGGCGATGGCGATCACCTCGTTGAGCTTGTGCGAGATGATCACGCAGGTGATGCCCTCGTCACGCAGCCCGCGCAGCAGGTCGAGCAGGTGCGCCGAGTCGTCGTCGTTGAGCGCGGCCGTCGGCTCGTCGAGGATGAGCAGCCGCACCTCCTTCGACAGCGCCTTGGCGATCTCGACGAGCTGCTGCTTGCCCACGCCGATGTCGGCGATCGTGGTGGTCGGGTTCTCCTGCAGCCCGACCCGCTTCATCAGCGCGGCGGCCTCGTAGTTGGTGCGGTTCCAGTCGATGACACCGCGCTTGGCGCGCTCGTTGCCGAGGAAGATGTTCTCCGCGATCGACAACTGCGGGCTGAGCGCCAGCTCCTGGTGGATGATGACGATGCCGGCGTGCTCGCTGTCGCGGATGCCGCCGAACTCGCAGCGGTTGCCCTCGAAGAAGATCTCGCCCTCGTAGTCGCCGTGCGGGTAGACCCCGGACAGCACCTTCATCAGCGTCGACTTGCCGGCGCCGTTCTCGCCGCAGATGGCGTGGATCTCACCGCGCCGGACCGACAGGTTGACGTCCTGCAGCGCCTTGACGCCGGGGAACGTCTTCGTGATCCCGCTCATCCGCAAGATGTGCTCGGTCATATGCCCCTCGCTCAGGGAGAACCCCGGGAACGCGGTCTGCGTCCCCGGGGCGGGCCCTTACTTGAGCTGGTCCTCGGTGTAGTAGTTGCCGCCGATGATGACGTCCTTGTAGTTGCTCTTGTCGACGATCACCGGGTCGAGCAGGTACGAGGGCACGACCTTGTTGCCGTTCTCGTAGTCCTTGGTGTTGTTCACCTCGGGCTGGCCGCCCTTGAGCACGGCGTCGGCCATCTTCACCGTCTGCTCGGCGAGCTTGCGGGTGTCCTTGAAGATGGTGGAGTACTGCTCGTCGGAGATGATCGACTTCACCGACTGCAGCTCGGCGTCCTGGCCGGTCACGATCGGGTACGGCTTGCCGTAGCCGGAGCTCTTCAGCGCCGACAGGATGCCGATGGACAGGCCGTCGTACGGCGACAGCACGCCGTCGACCTTGGTGCTGCCCGTGTAGGTCTTGGTGATGATGTCCTCCATGCGCTTCTGCGCGGTGGCGGGGTCCCACCGGAGGATGGCGGCCTGCTTGAAGTCGGTCTGGCCGCTCTTGATCACCAGGGTGCCGTCGTCGATCTTCGGCTGGAGCACCGACATGGCGCCGTTCCAGAAGAAGGTGGCGTTGTTGTCGTCGGGCGAGCCGCCGAACAGCTCGACGTTGAACGGGCCCTTCTTGCCGTCCTCGACGCCGAGGCCCTTGAGCAGCGAGCTGGCCTGCTGCACGCCGACCTTGAAGTTGTCGAAGGTGGCGTAGTAGTCGACGTTCGGGCTGTTGCGGATCAGCCGGTCGTAGGCGATGACCGGGATCTTGGCGTCGGCGGCCTGCTGGAGCTGGGAGGTGATCGCGGTGCCGTCGATCGAGGCGATGATCAGGAGCTTGGCGCCCTTGGTGATCTGGTTCTCGATCTGGTTGGCCTGCGTCGGGATGTCGTTCTCGGCGTACTGGAGGTCGACCTGGTAGCCGAGCTGCTCCAGCTGCTTCTTGACGTTGTCGCCGTCGTGGATCCAGCGCTCGGAGGACTTGGTGGGCATCGTGACGCCGATCAGAGCCCCCGCGTTGCCGGCGGCGGCCGAGCTGGAGGCTTCGGCGTCCACGGTCTTGGTGCTGGAGCCACAGGCCGTCATGGTCGCGGCGAGCGCGATGGCGGACACCACGCCCCCGATCCGTCCCAACCTCATGTGCATCCCTTTCCATGGGGGTCGCGGCGGCGCTGGACGTGGCGCCTGCCGGTATAGCGAAGGATTTTCGATCACAGAACGTGACGAATCAGAACAAAGTTCACACCTGGTTCAGCCTGATTGTTATCGTTAACAACGACTGTGTCAACGTTCAACCATAACCGGACGGAAACTTTCACGTAACTTCGGCGCAGGTCAGCGCCGTGAACGGGCCGAGAACAGGCGCTGCAGCAGGATGAAGACGAAGAGCAACATTCCGATGAAGATCTTGGTCCACCAAGACAGAAGCGTCCCTTCGAAACTGATGATCGTCTGGATCAGGCCGAGCACGAGCACACCGAGCACCGTCCCGAGCAGGAAGCCGCTGCCGCCGGTCAGCAGGGTCCCGCCGATGACCACCGCCGCGATCGCGTCGAGCTCCATGCCCACGGCGTGCAACCCGTAACCGGAGAGCATGTAGAACGACAGCAGTACCCCGCCGAGCGCCGAGCAGAATCCGCTGACCGTGTAGACGGTGATCTTGGTCCGGCCCACGGGCAGCCCCATGAGCAGCGCCGACTGCTCGCTGCCGCCGGCCGCGTAGACCGAGCGGCCGAAGCGGGTGTAGTGCAGCACGTACGCCGCCACCCCCACGACCAGCACCGCGATGACCACGCTCGGCGAGATCCACAGATCGGCGAACAGGTCGATCCTGGTCTGCGCGAACGCCGTGAACGTCGGGTCGCGGATCGGGATCGAGTCGGTGCCGATCGTGTAGCACAGCCCCCGCGCCAGGAACATCCCCGCCAGCGTCACGATGAACGGCTGGATGTCGAAGGCGTGCACGATGTAGCCCATCACCAGCCCCAGCCCGGAGCCGATGGCCAGCACCAGCGGGATCACCAGGTACGGCGGCCACCCCGGCCCCTCCATCAGGCTGGCCGAGATCATCGTGGACAGCGCCACCACCGACCCCACCGACAGGTCGATGCCCCCGGTCAGGATCACGAACGTCAGCCCGACCGCCACCACCAGCAGGAAGGCGTTGTCGATGAAGACGTTGAGTATCACCTGCCCGCTGGCGAACCCCTCGTAGCGGAACCCGCCCACCGCGAACATGGCCACGAACAGGCACCCGGTCACCAGCACCGGCAGGTACTTGGCCGGCACCGCCGTCCGGCCCAGCGTCAGCGCGCTCACATTCTCACCCGCACCTTCTCCTCGGACGCCGGGCCAGGCACGGCGGGCCGGCCCCTGCTGCGCAACGCCTTCGCGCGGAAGGACGGCGACTGGATGAGGCACACCGCCGTGACCACCAGCGCCTTGAACAGCAGCGTGGTCTCCGGCGGCACGCCGATCGAGTAGATCGTCGTGGTCAGGGTCTGGATGATGAGCGCGCCCAGCACGGTCCCGCCGAGCGAGAACCGCCCGCCGGACAGCGCCGTGCCGCCGATCACCACGGCCAGGATCGCGTCCAGCTCGATCCACAGGCCGGCGTTGTTGCCGTCGGCGCTGGAGACGTTCGAGCTGATCATCAGCCCGGCCACGCCCGCGCACAGGGCGGCGAACGCGTACACCATGATGATGATCCCGCGCGCCCTGATGCCCGCGAGCCGGCTCGCCTCGGCGTTGCCGCCGACCGACTCGATCAGCATGCCCAGCGCCAGCCGCCTGGTCAGGAACGCGGTGACGGCCAGCACCACCAGCACGATCAGGATGCCGAACGGCACGGTCAGCCAGTAGCCGCCGCCGATCACCTTGTACGCCGGGCTGTTGACGGTGATGATCTGGCCGTCGGTGATGAGCTGCGCCAGCCCGCGACCGGCCACCATGAGGATGAGGGTGGCGATGATCGGCTGGATGCCGATGCCGGCGACCAGGAACCCGTTCCACGCCCCCAGCACCAGGCACAGGCCCAGCGCCAGCGCCACGGCGGTGAACAGGCTCGCGTCCTGGCTGATCTGCAGGCACGCCAGCGCGCCCGAGATCGCCACCACCGACCCCACCGACAGGTCGATGCCCCCGGTCGCGATGACCAGCGTCATCCCGAGCGAGACCAGGATCAGCGGGGCGCCGAAGCGCAGGATGTCGATCAGGCTGCCGTACAGGTGCCCGTCGCGCACCTGGACCGCGAAGAAGCCGGGCGCGAAGAACACGTTCAGGACCAGCAGCAGGGCCAGCACCACGACCGGCCACAGCAGCCGCCTCAAGCCGGCACGCCCTCCGCCCGCCGTCATTCGTTCCTCCCCCATGCCGCTCGCTCTCCGCTCGCGATCGTCTCCATCAGCACGTCGGTGGTCAGCGCCTCGTCGTTGGGCAGTTCGGCGACGAGCCGCCGGTCGCGCAGCACCTCGACCTTGTGGCTGAGCCGCAGCACCTCCTCCAGCTCGGCGGAGATGAACAGCACCGCCACGCCGCCGTCCGACAGCTCGGCCACCAGCCGCTGGATCTCCGTCTTCGCCCCGACGTCGATGCCCCGGGTGGGCTCGTCGAGGATGAGCAGCCTGGGCTCCAGGATCAGCCACCTGGCCAGCACCACCTTCTGCTGGTTGCCGCCGCTCAGGTTGCGTACCAGGTGCTCGGGGTTGGGCGGGCTGATCTTCAGCGCCTTGATGTAGCCGCCGACCAGGTCGTCCTGCTGCTCACGCGGAACGGGCCTGGTCCAGCCCCTGGTGGCCTGGAGGGCCAGGATGATGTTCTCGCGCACGGTCAGGTCGGGGATGAGCCCGTCCTCCTTGCGGTTCTCCGAGCAGAACGCGATCTTGTGGGTCATGGCCGCGCGCGGCGTGCGTAACGACGCCGGCGACCCGCTCACCGCGACCTCGCCCGTGCCGGCGTGGTCGGCGCCGAACAGCAGCCGCGCGATCTCCGTACGGCCCGAGCCCAGCAGCCCCGCCAGGCCCACCACCTCGCCCTCGTGCACGGTCAGGCTGAACGGCTCGATCGCCCCGGCCCGGCCCAGACCGCGCGCCTCGATCAGCGGCCGGTCGAACACCTTGGCCTCGCCGTGCAGCCGCTCCAGCGCCGCCAGCTCCTGGCCGATCATCTTGGCCACCAGCTCGACCTGCGGCAGCCCCTCGGTCATGAACTCGCCCACGAGCCGCCCGTTGCGCAGGATGGTCATCCGGTCGGAGATCTCGTACACCTGGTCGAGGAAGTGCGAGACGAACAGGATCGCGATGCCCTCCTCCTTCAGCCGCCGCATCACCCTGAACAGCTGCAGCACCTCGTCGGCGTCCAGGCTGGAGGTCGGCTCGTCCAGGATCAGCACTCTCGCGTCCACGTCGATCGCGCGCGCGATGGCCACCATCTGCTGGATGGCCAGCGAGTACGACGACAGCGGCGCCGACACGTCCAGGCTCAGCTCCAGCCGGGCCAGCAGTTCGCTCGCCCTGGCCCGCATCCGCTTCCAGTCGATCCGGCCCCAGTGGCGCGGCTCGCGGCCGAGCAGGATGTTCTCCGCCACCGAGAGGTTCGTGCAGAGGTTGACCTCCTGGTAGACGGTGCTGATCCCGGCCTGCTGCGCCTCCAGCGGGCTGCCGAACGCGACCGGCGCGCCGCCCAGCTCGATCGTGCCCGCGTCGGCGGGGTGCACGCCGGTGAGCACCTTGATCAGGGTGGACTTGCCCGCGCCGTTCTCTCCCATGAGCGCGTGCACCTCGCCGGGCAGCAGCCGCAGGTCCACGCCGTCCAGGGCCTTCACCCCCGGAAACTGTTTCCCGATCCCCCGCATCGTCAAGACCGGCACAGGCAAATCCCTTCAAGGTCCCTGTCTATGTTGATCAGTACTGACGGCTGGGGAGGGCCTGCTTGGCCTGCTCCTGGGTGAAGGTGGTCTCCTCGGTCACCACGCGGGCCGGCACCTGCTCACCGTTGACGACCTTCTTGGCCAGGTCCATGAGCTGCGGGCCGAGCAGCGGGGAGCACTCGACGATGAAGTTGATCTTCCCGTCGGCGAGCGCCTGCATGCCGTCCTTGACCGCGTCCACCGTGATGATCTTGATGTCCTTGCCGGGCACCTTGCCCGCGCCCTCGATGGCCTCGATCGCGCCCAGGCCCATGTCGTCGTTGTGCGCGTAGAGCACGTCGATGTCCGGGGTCGACTTCAGGAACGCCTCCATGACCTCCTTGCCCTTGGCCCGGGTGAAGTCACCGGTCTGCGTGGCGACGATCTGGAACTTCGCGTCCGCCCCGATGACCTCCTGGAAGCCGGCCTTGCGGTCGTTGGCCGGAGCCGAGCCCGTGGTGCCCTGGAGTTCGACGATGTTCACCTTGTCCGTCGAGTCCTTGTACTCCTCGACCAGCCACTGACCGGCCTTCTTGCCCTCCTCGACGAAGTCAGAGCCGAGGAAGGTCTTGTAGAGGCTCGTGTCCGTGGAGTCCACGGCGCGGTCGGTCAGGATGACCGGGATCTTCGCGTTCTGGGCCTCCTTGAGCACCGGGTCCCAGCCCGACTCCACCACCGGCGAGAAGGCGATGACGTCCACCCGCTGCTGGATGAAGGAGCGGATGGCCTTGATCTGGTTCTCCTGCTTCTGCTGGGCGTCGGAGAACTTGAGCGTGATGCCCGCGCTCTTGGCCGACTCCTGCACGGACTTGGTGTTCGCGGTCCGCCAGCCGCTCTCCGCGCCGACCTGGGAGAAGCCCATCGTGACCGTGCTGTCGCCACCACCGCTGCTCGCACTTGTGGTACCGCCGCTGCCACAGGACGTCACCGCCATGGCAGTGAGCCCGGCCAGCACCAACGCCGAGATCCTCTTTAACACGTGGGGGGTCCCTTCCTTGGATGTGAACGCTAACAACCCTGGTCGGATGCCAGCGCCTCCTGCCTTCCGTTACGGCGTCAGGCCCGGGCCGTGCTGGCCCTGGCGACGAACACCGGCGGCACCACGAGCCGCTCCCGCTCCTGCGGACCGCCTTCGAGCTGCCGTACGAGGACCTCGATGCTGTGTCTGCCCACCGCGCCGAAGTCCTGCCTGATGGTCGTGAGCGGCGGCGAGAAGAACTCCGACTCGGGGATGTCGTCGAAGCCGACCACGCTCACCCGCTCGGGCACTCTCACCCCCTGCTCGGTGAACGCCCGCAGCACGCCGAGCGCCATCTGGTCGTTGGCGACGAAGACCGCGGTGACGTTCCTCATGCTCGCCAGGCTGCGCCCCGCCTCGTATCCGGAACGAGGGCTCCAGTCCCCGGCGAGCGGGCGCGGGGCCTCGCGGCCCGCCTGCTCCAGCGCGGCCCGCCACCCGGCCACGCGACCTTCGGCCTCCAGCCAGTCGGAGGGGCCGCTGACGTGCCAGACCGTCTCGTGACCGAGCGAGAGCAGGTGCTCGGTGGCGAGCCTGCCTCCCTCGACCTGGTCCACGCTGACCACCGACACCTCGCCCGCCTCGCCGCCCTCGACGGCCACCGTGGGGACGCCGAGCGGCAGGTCGTCCAGGGCGCGGGCGGCCGAGCGCTGCGGCGCGACCACCACGATGCCGTCCACGCCCTGGTCGGCGAGGTAGTCGAGGGCGTCGCGCACGCCCGCCCTGTCGATGGACTTGAGGCTGACGATGCTGACGAAGTAGCCGGCCGCCCTGGCCGCCTGCTCGATGCCGTAGACGGTGCTGGCGGGACCGTACAGCGTGGTGTCGAAGCTGACCACGCCGAGCGTCCTGGAGTGCTTGGTGACCAGGGCGCGGGCGACGAGGTTACGGCGGTAGCCGAGCTTGTCGATCGCCTGGAGCACCCGGGTGCGGGTCTCGCTGCGCACGTTCGGATGATCGTTGAGCACGCGTGAGACCGTCTGATGGGACACGCCGGCCTCCTTGGCCACGTCGGCCATGACCGGCAGGCGGCGCCCCACGGTGGATCCCACGGCCGTGCTCCCTTCCTGGCTTGGCCCCGACTGTGAACGCTAACAACCCATCCCGTCAAGGGTCCGCCGGATTACGGTCGGGTTACACGGAAGGCCCTTGACGGAGCCCCTGAGGAGTCCTTAACTTGTCGCGAATCGCCGTTGTTAACGCTCACTTCTATGTTAACGCTAACAACAGTTGAGGAGCCCCCACCCATGTTGCGCATCGCGTTATCCGCCCTGCTCGTCGCGGGTTCTTTGGGGGCACCGCCGCCTTCCCCTGTCCCTTCCCCTTCCTCGGCGGCGTCCGCGCTCGCGGAGCCGATCCCGGAAGGCGCCGTCGTCGACCAGTTCGACGGCACCACGCTCGGCCCGGACTGGACGGTGCTCTCACCGGACGACTCCCGCTACCGTCTGTCGGACGGCGCGCTGCGACTGGACACGCTGACCGGCGACACCCACCAGGGCACCGACAACGCCAGGAACCTCTTCCTCGTGGACGTGCCCGACGGTGACTTCGAGATCGTCACCAAGCTCAGCGCGCCGGTCGCGCTCGACTTCCAGAGCGCAGGGCTGCTGGCCTGGCAGGACTGGGACAACTACGTACGGGCGGGCCTGGCCCACGTCGGGTTCGCCGGCGGGCCGGTGATCGAGACGGCCACCGAGGTCGGCGCGGCCTTCACCTCGGCCTTCGAGGCCGGGCTGGCCCGATGGGTGCGCGACACGCTGGACCTGATCGAGTTCGCCAACGGGCCGGTCAGCTCCACCTGGGGGAGGAAGCGGGCGGAGCTCGGGCATCCGAAGCCGTTCGGGCTGGAGTACCTCGGGCTCGGGAACGAGGAGATCTATCCGGAGTTCTTCGCGAACTATCCCAAGTTCGCCGACGCGATCAGGGCCAGATACCCGAATATCAAGATCATCAGTAACGCGGGGCAGACGTCGCAGGGCGCGTGGTTCGACCGGATGTGGCAGTTCGCCCGCGACCAGAAGGCCGACCTGGTCGACGAGCACTACTACAACAACACCGACTGGTTCCTGTCCAACACGCGCCGCTACGACTTCTACGACCGCGAAGGGCCGAAGGTGTTCGTGGGCGAGTACGCCTCCAGGGGCAACACGTTCTTCAACGCGCTGTCCGAGGCCGCGTACATGACGGGGCTGGAGCGCAACTCCGACGTCGTGCGGCTGGCGTCCTACGCGCCGCTGCTGGCCAACGTCGACTACGTGGACTGGACGCCGGACCTGATCTGGTTCGACAACGACCAGGCGTACGGGTCGCCGAGCTACCACGTCCAGCGCCTGTTCGCCACGAACGCCGGCGAGCGGGTGGTGCCGAGCACGTTCGAGGGCGAGGTCAGGCCGGTCGAGGACATCACCGGCGGCGTCGGGCTGGGCGCGTGGAACACCGCGGTCCGCTACGACGACGTGAAGGTGACCGCGGCGGACGGGACCGTGCTGCTGTCCGAGGACTTCTCCGCCGGAGCCGCCGGCTGGACGCCGGGCCCCGGCACCTGGGCGGTGCGGGACGGCGGCTACGAGCAGAGCGCCCAGGTCGAGGACGCCAGGGCGACGGCGGGCTCGGCCGGCTGGTCGGACTACACGATGGAGGTGACCGCCCGCAAGACGGCCGGCGCGGAGGGCTTCCTGGTCATGTTCGGGGTACGCGGCACCGGCGACTTCTACTGGTGGAACGTCGGCGGCTGGGGCAACACGCAGTCCGCCGTCGAGAAGGAGGTCAACGGCGGCAAGGCCCAGATCGCCACCTCCTCCCACACCGTCGAGACGGGCCGCGACTACCGCCTGAAGGTCCAGGTCAGCGGGCGCACGATCACGACCTGGCTGGACGGGGAGAAGGTCGACGAGTTCGTGGACAGCTCGCGGGTGGAGCCGCTGTACCAGGTGGTGTCCAGGGACGGGAGGAAGGTGACGGTCAAGGTCGTCAACGCGCAGGACACGGCGGTGCGCACCCGGGTGGACCTCGGCTCCGCGCGGTTGCGGCCGAACGCCACGGTGACCTCGCTGACCGGCTCGCCGTCGGACATGAACTCGATCTCCGAGCCGGAGCGGGTGGCGCCGCGGCGGCAGCAGGTGGACGGCTTCTCCGCGGCCTTCACCTACGACTTCCCGGCGTACTCGGTGACGTTCATCGAGCTCACGGAGCGGTGACGACGGTCGGGGCTGGCCCTTCACCGGGCTCTTCACCGGGCTCTTCATCGGGCCCGCCCCGACCGTCCGGCTCTTCACGCGCGGCCCGCCCCGACGCCGGTCCGGCTACTGGACGACGCGGTAGTGGGTGGTCAGCCGGCCCTCGTCGTCGAGCACGTGGAAGGCGATCATCGGCGGCTGGTCGTAGGAGATGCCGGTGTCGAAGCTGACGGCGCCCTCCCACGGCAGCTTCAGCGTGGACACCACACCCCCGCCCACCAGCAGCGGCCGGCCGGCGAACGTGGTGGCGGCGGCCATGTGGGAGTGGCCCACCAGCACGGCGGGCACACCGGCGCGACCGGCCAGCAGTCGCTCCAGCCGCCCGGTCTCGTGCAGCCTGATGGCGTCGATCGGCGGGCTCTGCAGCGTCACCGGCGGATGGTGGAAGGCCACGAACACCGGCAGGTCCGCGCCGTCCAGCACACCCTCCAGCCAGTCGAGGGTCTCGTCGTCGAGGTGGCCGTCGTCCCGGCCGGGGATGGACGAGTCGCACATCGCGTAGACCGCCCGGCCGGTGCGCAGCACCTGGTTGACCGGTCCCTCAGCGGGCTCCTGGCCGAGCAGGAATCGGCGGAACTCCGGCCTGCGGTCGTGGTTGCCGGGGCCGATCAGGATCGGATGGCGCGAGGTGAGCAGCTTGGCGGCGGCCTCGTACTCGGCGGGCAGCGCGTGGTCGGCGATGTCGCCGGTGACGAGGACCGCGTCCAGGTCGCCGGGCAGCGCGTCGAGGTAACGCATGACGGCGTCGCACCGGCCGGCGCTCTCGGGTGTGGCGCCGATGTGGACGTCGCTCAGATGCGCGATCACGATCATCAGGTGGGTCCCTCCTGTCCAGGCTGCCCACCACCGTACGCCGGGAGCCCCAACCGCACGTGAGATCAGGGGCCGCCGGACTCTGACGGCGTGTCACCCGGGGCCGGGAACCCGGCCGTCGTCCCGGACGTTCTTCCCGGTGAGCGTACGAGTGGCGGAGGAGCGACATGGGCTGGCACTACCGCAAGTCAATCAAGGTCGGGCCGTTTCGGATCAATCTGTCGCGGCACGGTGTCGGCTCCAGCTTCGGCAACCGGCGTTTCCACGTCTCGGCCACCCCCGACGGCCGCCGCCACGTGACCGTGCGGCTGCCGGGCGGCTTCCACGTGGGTAAGACCTTCGGCTCCCGCCGGTATCACGGACCTTACTAAGTAGCGAGAAAACGATAGACGCGCCGTCTCCGGGGTAGCGGGACCTCCTCGCGATCTCTGGAGGAAAGCGATGGGTTGGAGCTATCGCAAGTCGATCAAGGTCGGTCCGTTACGGCTGAACCTGTCGCGCCGCGGTGTCGGACACAGCTGGGGCAACCGGCTGTTCCGGGTGACGCGGGCGGCGGACGGCCGGCGGACCTTGACGGTCAACCTGCCCGGCGGCTTCCACTGGCGCAGGACACTCGGCGGTCGCTGACCGCTTGAGATAGAACGGGCCGGAGGGGAAACCCTCCGGCCCGTCCCCTTTCACCCGCCCGAGCCGTCTCGGGGGCGGTTGCGCTCGACCAGTTCGGCGCCGATCCTGGCCAGCTCGGCCCTGACCTCCTCCGGCTCCACGACCTCGACCCGCGCGCCCCACCCGGCCAGCTGCTCGGCGATCGTCAGCGGCATGGGAGCGGCCACCCGGACCCTGACCCGGCCGTCCGGCTCGTCCCCGGCGACCTCGGAGTGGCGCCCGAAATGGTGACGCAGAACGGGCAGGAACCTGGCGGAGATGAGCACGGTCGCCGAGACCGTCGAACGCCGCCGCTCCATCTCCGCGACGACCTCCTCCCACTCCCGCGCAAGCGCGAAGTCGTCCGGCCGCTCGAACTCCAGCTCCGTCACCTCGGCCCCGGCGATCCGGTCCACCCGGAAGGTACGCCGGCCCCGCTCGGTCCCGGCCAGCAGATACCAGACGTCGTCCTTGGCCACGAGCCCCCACGGCTCGACCAGCCGCTCGCTCCGTTCCCGCCTCTGGCTCGCGGCCCCGCCCCCGGACTCACTTCCGGCCCCGCTCCCGGATCGCCTCTCGGACGCGCCCCCGCCCCCGGATCGCCTCTCGGACGCGCCCCCGCTCCCGGCCCGTGGCCCTCCCCCGGACCGGCCCTCGTACGCGAGCCGAACCTTGCGCCGCCGTACGACGGCGTCCTGGAGGACCCGCACCACCGCGGGCCGTTCCTTCTCCGGCTCGCCCCAGCGCGTGGGATCGACGACCACCGCCCCCGCGGCGGCCTCGGCGTCCGCCCTGAAGGTCTGGGGCAGCGCCCGCAGCAGCTTGCGCAGCGCGGACCTGACCTCGGGAGCGGCGGGCGCGGCCGGGCCCGCGAGCAGGAACAGCGCCTGCGCCTCGTGCGCGGTGAGCCCGCTGAGGTCGGTCCGCGCGCCGCCCAGCAGCGACCATCCGCCGCCCCTGCCCGCCTGCGGGTAGACGGGAATGCCGGCCGTGGACAGCGCTTCGAGGTCGCGGCGCGCGGTCGCGACGGACACCTCCAGCTCCTCGGCCAGCTCCGCCGCGGTCACCCGGCCGCGCGCCTGCATGAGCAGCAGGGCGGCCACCAGTCGATCGGCTCGCATGCCCGCCATTCTCTCCGGAAAAGTAGTCATTCGATGAGCACTTTCCGGGCGCATCATCGTTCTGACCCACCGGACGACCACCGGACGACCACCGCACAACCACCGGACGACCACCGGACGACCACCGGACGAGAGGAACCGAGATGCTCCGCGGATTCGCCACCCTGACCTTCTGGGCCGCCGACCTGGAGGCCGCCACGGCCTGGTACACCGAGTTCCTCGGCGTCGAGCCCTATTACCGCAAGCCCGGCTACGCCGAGTTCCGCCTGGGCGACTACCAGCACGAGTTCGGCCTGATCGACAGCCGGTACGCCCCGCCCGGCGCCACGGACCGGCCCGCGGGCGCGGTCATGCACTGGCACGTCGACGACCTCGACGCCACCTTCGAGCGGCTGCTGAACATGGGCGCGAAGGAGTATCAGCCGATCACGCACCAGGGCGACGGTGAGGGGTTCGTCACGGCGTCGGTGGTGGACCCGTTCGGGAACGTGCTCGGGATCATGCGCAACCCGCACTACCTGGCCGTCCTCGGCGAGTGACCCGCCAGGGGGAAATGCGAAACGGCGGCGCCCGGTCCGGGCACCGCCGTCATGCTCAAGTGAGTGGAGCTATGGGGATTCGAACCCCAGACCTCCTCCATGCCATGGAGGCGCGCTACCAACTGCGCCATAGCCCCTTGCGATCAACAAGTGTAACGGAGATCGGCACCGCTCGTGTCACGCCGGAAGCCGCATGATACGTCTTAAGAGTCATGACGACCTTTGAAGATCATCGAAGCCTGCTCACCGGAGTCGCCTACCGCATCCTGGGCAGCGTCGCCGACGCCGAGGACGTGGTACAGGATGCCTGGCTGCGTTGGTCGAAAGTGGACGAGGCGGTCGTCGACGATCCCAAGGCGTACTTGATCAGGGTGACCTCGCGGCTGGCCATCGACCGGCTGCGCTGGGCGAGGTCACGGCGGGAGTCGTACGTGGGGCCGTGGCTGCCCGAGCCCATCGGCACCACCCCCGACGCCGCCGAGCACGCCGAGCTGGCCGACTCCGTCGAGATGGCGCTGATGGTGGTGCTGGAGACGTTGTCTCCGCTCGAACGGGCGGTGTTCGTGCTGCGTGAGGCGTTCGACCTGCCGTTCGCCGAGATCGCGGAGATCATCGGGCGGGCCGAGCCGGCCACCAGGCAACTGGCGCGGCGGGCCCGCGATCACGTGCGCGACAAGCAGCCCCGCTTCGAGGTGGACCAGGAGGAGCGGCGGCGGATCACCGAGCGGTTCATCAGGGCGGCCACCGACGGCGACGTGGAGGGGCTGATCGCGCTGCTGTCCGACCAGGTGAACATCATCTCCGACGGCGGCGGCAAGGCCAAGGCGGCGCTGCGGGTCATCACCGGCTCCGACAACGTCAGCCGCTACCTGATGTCGATCAGCTCCCCGGCGAACATCGCCCGTTTCATGACTTCGATCGGCATGTCGGACGTCCACGACCTGTCGTTCGGGGTGGCGATGCTGAACAACGCGCCCTCCCTGACCGTCTCGGCGGGCGGGCGCGTGGTCACCGTCATGACGCTGCTGGTGGTGGACGGCAGGATCGAGACGATCTACCTGATCGCCAACCCGGAGAAGACGGCCCACCTGCAGCCGGTCCCCACCGGCGACAACCCCGGCGACGACGGCCCGGCCGCCTGACGACCCGCCAGACGAGATCCCCGGCGGTCAGACGGCCCGGCCCCCGGGAGAGCCCTGGGGCCGGTCAGGCGGCGCGGTGGGTGGGGATGTGTGCTTCGCGGGCCAGTTCGCGCAGGTCCACGCCGGTCTCGTGGAGGATACGGGCGGCGCCGTTGCGGTGGTCGGCCAGCAGGCCCCACAGCAGCCGCTCCCCCGTGACCGGCCCCGGCCGACACTGCGCCACCTCGATCACCTTCCTGGCGTGCATGGCCAGCGGGATCTCCCCCAGCGGCCCGTACAGGGTGACGCGGAGAGGGCGCAGGGCCGAGCGGCGCAGAGTCCACCGCTCCGGGTCGTCCGCGCCGCTCCTGGTGCGGCGGTGCACCTCGTCGAGGTCGATGCCCAGCGTGGCGAGCAGGGCGCGGGCGTCGCCGACACCGACGCGTTCGCGTACGCCGTCCGCCGTGGCGGTGAAGGACCGCAGCGAGAACGGCCGGGTCTCGGCCACCCCCAGCAGCATCAGGCCGGCGTCGAGCGCGGGCCGCCCGGCGTCGAGGGCGTGGATCCCGGCCCTGACCACGGCCCGGCGGGCATCCTGGGTGAACCTGGCGAACATGCTCCTACCTCCCCGTCCGCCGGGCGTGCTTGCGGTGCGCCGACTGGCGTCGCACCCCGAGCGCGTCGGCGATCTGCTCCCACGACCAGCCCTGGGCGCGGGCGCTCGACACGTGCACCGCCTCCAGCTCCTCCAGCAGGGCCCTGAGCGCGGCCACCGCCGCCAGGCCCGTGGCGGGATCGTTTCCCGCCGCCGCCTCGGCCAGCTCCGTGACTTCCATGGTGTCAGCATGTGCTGACAAGCACCCGCTTGTCAACAGATGCTGACAGATGATCAGCACTCAGCGGCTCGCGCAGCGGTCCGCATCACGGCCGGACGGCGGTCCGTACGGTGGTTCGCATGGTGAGGGTCGCCTCCTCCGGCGCGAACGCGAGGGAGACCTCGACCCCGCCCAGCTCCGATGTCCGGCTCACGTGCGTGCCGCCGCACGGAATGGACGCCTCGCCCTCCGGCAGCGCGCAGTGCCAGGTCCTGCGTGCCGTGAGCTCGGGCCCCGGCACCTCCAGCCGGACCGGCGCGCCGGCCGCCACCCACGCCTCCAGCCGGTCGTTCACCTGGCCGGCGACCTCGGCGGGATCGAGATCTTCGGCCGAGAAGCCCTTCTTGCGCAACGACTTGCCCAGACGGTAGACGTCGACGCTGCCGCCGGGCACGATCCGTGAGGAGGTGATCGCCGCCTGGTCGAAGTCGGGACGGCCGAGCGAGTCGGGCCGCACCTCCTTGCGCCAGCGGCCGGCCAGCGCGGCGTTGAGCGCGAGCGCGGCCAGATGGCAGGCGGTGTGGCCCGCCGAGAGCGCCGCCCGGTAGGCCGGGTCCACGGACAGCTCCACCTCCGCCCCTTCGGGCAGTGGTTCCTCGCTCACGTGGACGACCAGCCACTCCCAGCCCTCGGCGCCCCTCCGTACGGGGATGTCGGCGCCGAGGAAGACCTCACCGGTGTTCGACTGGGCCCCTGTTACACAGTCGACGACCGGCAGGCCCCCGATCGTGCCCCGGTCTGCGGGCTGGTCGGGCCAGGTGTGGTCGAGGGGATGGAACGGCGTCTCGGCGACGACGAGACCGTGCCGGTCCCCCACCGGCACGATCCCGGCGATCGTGGAGCGGCCGCTGGTCAGGCCGCTGGGGAAGGTGACGACGGTGGATTTCACCCGGTCATTGTTCCAGCCGGTCTCCGTTCGTCCTCCAGGTAGCGGTCGCGCCCCGCGTACAGGCCGGTGACGAGCTGCGCGACCAGCACCACGAAGATCATCGTGTACGGCAGCGCCCAACCCCCGGTGGTCTCCCGCAGCACGCCGACCAGCAGCGGCCCCGCGCCCGAGATGAGGTATCCGGCGCTCTGGCCGAAGGCCGACAGCGCCGCCGTGGACTCCGGCGTACGGGTGCGCAGCGCCAGCATCATCAGCGCCAGCGGGAACGAGCCCATCCCGACGGCCACGAACACCACCCAGACCATCGCCGTGGAGGCCGGGGCGAACCACAGCCCGGCGAAGCCGGTCGCGTAGAACACGACGAGCCCCACCACGATCGGCCGCTGGTCGCGGAACCGCGAGGCGATCAGCGGCACGAGGATCGAAACGGGGATGTTCAGCGCGGTGAAGACGCCGAGGATCAGCCCGGCCTGCGAGGTGCTGTAGCCGTTGTCGGTGAGGATCGTGGCGAGCCAGCCGAACATGATGTACGCGATCATCGACTGCGTGCCGAAGTAGATCGCCACCATCCAGGCGAGCCTGCTGCCGACCATCCGGCGCATGCCCACGTTCCGGCCGCCTCTGTCCCGCTCCGGCTCACTGCGCAGCAGCGCAAGCCACGGAATGACGGCGACGGCGGCCAGCGCCGCCCACACGCCGAGCGCGATGTGCCAGTCCCCCGACGCGCGCTCGATCGGCACGGTCGCGGCGGCGGCCAGCATGGTGCCCGCCGCCAGGGCCGTGGTGTAGACGGTGGTCATGATCCCGGTACGGGCCGGGAAGTGGCGCTTGATGAGCGTCGGAATGAGCACGTTGCCGACGGCCCCGCCGGACAGCGCGACCGCGCTGCTCAGCAGGAACACCGGGGCCGAGTCGACCATCGACCTGACCAGCAGGCCCACGCCCAGCGTGACGAGGGCGAGCAGCAGCAGGCGGTGCTCGCCGACCCGCCTGGCCAGGGTCGGGGTGATCGCCCCGACACTGGCGAAGGCGAGCACAGGTAGTGTGGTGAGCAACCCCGTGCCGACGCTCGACATGCCGAGCGCGCCGGCGAGCTGATCGAGCAGCGGGCCCACACTGGTGACTGCGGTGCGCAGGTTGAGCGCGGCGAGCACGATTCCCAGCACGAGCAGCCAGGCCAAAGGGGCGGTTCTGCCTCGGGACTCTTGTGCGAGCACGGTCATGCGGGGAAGGTCCTCCACTCATCAAGTCAGGGATTCATCAAGTCATGGGATGAATCACCTCACCCTAACAGGACCGAAATATCCGTTTATTCCCGGTCATGACATGAGAAGACCCCCGGATCGCGTTCCGGGGGTCTTCCAAGGGCCGCCGGCGCCCGGCACGGACGCCGCGAGACCCTTGGCCTGCGGCCCTGCACGCCGGCCCCGCACGCCGGCCCCGCATGGCGTCCGCCGAGTGGCGGGCCGGCACGGATGACGGGCTTACAGGACGGGCGGGCCCACGTGGGTGGCGGACCTACATGACCGGGCGGGGGCCCTCCGGCGGCCAGTCGCCGGGAGCGCCGGGGGCCGCCGGGCCGGGAGCGCCGGGAACCGCGGGCCCAGGAGGCGGAAGCGTCCCGCCGGGTCGGGGGTCGCCGCCACCCACGGTGCCGGGCGGCACCGGCCGGTCGCTCTCGCCTAGGCCGGAGCCCCGCTGGTGCGGGCTGGGCACGTCGCCGCGCCAGCCGCCGCTCTCGCCGCCCCGCGACTCGATGAACGTCTTGAACCGCTTGACGTCACCGACGACACGCATGCGGACGAGCTGCAGCCAGTCGCCCGCCGTCTCGATGAAGCCGTCCGGGTCGTACTCCATCTGGAGCGTGACCCTGGTCGTGCTGTCGTCGAGGCGGTGGAAGGTCACCACGCCCGCGTGGTGCGGCTTGTCGGTGCTGCGCCAGGCGACCCGCTCGTCGGGGTGCTGCTCGGTGATCTCGGCCTCGAACTCGCGGCGCACTCCCGCGATCTCGGCCACCCATGCCGTACGGGTGTCACCGATCTGTTTGACCGACTCCACTCCCTCCATGAACTCGGGGAAGCCCTCGAACTGCGTCCACTGGTTGTAGGCCGCGCGAACGGGGACATTGACGTCTTCGGAGTGTTCGATCGTGCTCATGGGTCCAGTCACTGCCCATGCGGATGAGGCGTTAACGCCGGCGCCACAGCCAGTACAGGCCCACCAGAGGCAGGACAAGGGGGATGAACAGGTAACCCTTGCCGTACGCCGACCACACGGTTTCGTCGGGAAAGGCCGCCGGATCGACCAGGCTGGCGGTCCCGATGAGCAGCACGCCGCCCAGTTCGATGCCGAGCGACATCAGCGCGAGCCGGCGCGCCCCGCGCCAGAGCGCGACCGTGAGCAGGATGTAGACGATCGCCGCGAACGCCGACAGCGAGTACGCCAGCGGCGCCTCGCCGAACCTGGTCGCGATCTGCACGGCCGCCCGCGCCCCCGCCGCCAGGGCGAACAGCCCGTAGACCGCGATCAGTGCCCGCCCGGGCCCGGTGCCGATCGAGCTCGTCACCCCGTCCCCTGCCAGATCTGCAGCAGCCGGGCCGTCATCACGGCGATGGCGAACCCGGCCACGGTCAGGATCGCGGGCCCCCACCTGCTCCGCTCGGCCAGGGCCAGGAACACCCCGGCGGGCGGGATCAGCACCTGGCCGCCCACGTACCCGAACAGCGTGGCCTTGTCGTCCGGCCCCGCGCCGCCCGCCACGGCCGCGATCACGAAGCCCGCCTGCACCAGGACGGCCACCTCAAGCAGGGCGAAACCGACCAGCAGCACCATGCCCATCGGCCGGTTGCGGATCGCGACGATCAGGCTCGCCAGCATCAGCAGCAGCGCGCCGGCGATGACGATCGTGGAGACGGTGGTGTTCATCGGGGGTAAGGCTATCGCCCGCCCCCGACGCTTCCTGGAAGGGCCGCCGCCGAACGCGGCCACCGGCGCGAAAGACCGCTGCCGAACGTGTCCACCTGCGCGAAAGGCCGTCACCCCACACGATCGCCCCCGCGCAGGTGGCCCTCGATCCCGTCCAGCACCCAGCCCAGCCCGCGCTCGAAGTTGTCGTCCGCCCCCCGCACGCCCTGCTCGATCATCGGCGCCAGCCGCGACAGCTCGCCCTTGTCGACCAGCTCCCTGATGTACGGCTCCGCCACCGCGGCCCGCTCGGCGGCGTCGATCCCCTCCTCCCGGGGCGCCGCCCGCTCCACCGCCTCCCTGATCACGAACCCCGTCATGTAGTCGTTGAAGACCGCCAGGAACCGCCAGGCCGTCAGCCGGTCGATCTCCAGCCCGTCGAAGGCCGCCAGCTTCTCCTCCACGTGCCGCAGCCCGTTGGGCCCCACGGGCACCCGCTGGTGGACCAGGTCCACCCGCCAGGGATGCCGCCGGACCAGCTCGCGCTCCCGCCGGGCGAGCAGCAGCAGCGCCTCCCGCCAGTCCGCCGGCAGCGGCTCCGCGACCAGCACCTCGGCGCTGATCTCGTCGAGCATCAGGGCCAGCAGGTCCTCCTTGCGCTCGATGTAGGAGTACAGCGTCATCGCCCGCGCGCCGAGCTCGGCCGCCACGCGCCGGATGGAGACCGCGTCCAGCCCTTCGGCGTCGGCGAGCGCGACGGCGGCGGCCACGATCGCCTCCCTGGTCAGGACCGGGCGGCGGGGCGGCGAGGGCCGCGACCAGATGGAGCTCACGACTCCGAGTCTAGACAGCGTACGAAAGTGATACGGTGTACGACATGCGAGACGCCGTACGAACGCCACTCTGGGCCACGAGCCTCGTCGTCCTCCTGGGCGTCGTGATGACGATGCTCGACACCACGATCGTCAACGTCGCCCTGAGCACCCTGGCCCGCGAGTTCGGCACCACGTTCGCCACCATGCAGTGGGCGGTCACCGGTTACCTGCTGGCGCTGTCGATGACGGTCCCGGTCACCGGCTGGGCCATGGGCAGGTTCGGCACGAGGCGGGTCTGGCTGGTCTCGCTCGTGCTGTTCGTCGCCGGTTCCGCGCTCGCCGCCGCGGCGTGGTCGGTCTGGAGCCTGGTCGCGTTCCGTGCCGTGCAGGGGCTGGGCGGGGGTCTGCTGCTGCCGGTCGGCCAGGCGATGCTGGCCCAGGCGGCGGGCAAGGAGCGGATGGGCCGCGCGATGGCGACGATCTCCATGCCGGCGATGCTGGTGCCCGTGCTGGGGCCGCCGCTCGGCGGGCTCATCGTGGAGGGGCTCGGCTGGCGGTGGTTGTTCCTGGTCAACGTGCCGGTCTGCGCGGTGGCGCTCGTGGCCGCCCTCGTGCTGCTGCCCCGCGAACCGGGCGCGAGCGCGCGGGGGCTCGACGTGCTCGGCCTGGCCCTGCTCTCCCCCGGCCTGGCCGCCCTGGTCTACGGGCTGTCCGCGGTGGGCGACGGGGCCTCGGTCCTGCATCCGGCGCTGTGGATCGGGGCGGCGCTCATGGTGGTGTTCGCGGTGCGGGCGCTGCGCGGCCGGGGGACACTGCTGGACCTGCGGCTGTTCGGCGACCGTACGTTCGCGGCGGCGGTCGGCGCGCTCGTGTGCTACTCGGCCGCGTTGTTCGGCTTCACCGTGCTCGTGCCGCTCTACGCCCAGCTCGCCGAGGGCGGCGACGCGCTGGACGCCGGCCTGCTGCTGGCGCCGATGGGGATCGGCGCGGCGATCACGATGCCGCTGGCGGGCAAGCTGAGCGACAGCAGGGGGCCGCGTGGCGTCGGCGCGGCCGGCGTGGTGGCGGCGGTGGCGGGCATCGTGGCCTTCGTGCTGCTCGGCGCGGGGCCGGCGCCGATGTTCGTGCTCGGGCTCGGGCACGGGCTGGTGTCCACGTCGGTGATGACGGCGGCGTTCAGAACGCTCGAACGTGACACGATCCCGGCCGCCACCACGCTGAGCACGATCGCGGTCCGCCTGGCCTCCCCCTTCGGGGTGGCGATGCTGGCCGGGCTGCTGCACCTGCTGACCACGGCGGGGGTGGCCCGGCCGTTCACGTATGCGTTCTGGGCGGTGGCGGCGCTGACCGCCGTCTCGCTGGTGCCGATCGCGCTCATAAGATCGAAGGCGTGGAGAGGATCCTCGTCAGCGCCTGTCTGATGGGTCGCAAGGTACGTTTCGACGGCCGCGCCAAGACCAGTTCCGACGCCTGGCTCGCCGGCTGGCGGGAGGAGGGGCGACTGGTGCCGTACTGCCCGGAGGTGGAGGGCGGGCTGCCGATCCCCCGGCCGGCCGCCGAGATCGAGGGTGGGGCGGGCGGGGCGGCCGTCTTGGCCGGCGCCGCCCGGGTGCTGGCGAGCGACGGGTCCGACGTGACGGCCGCGTTCGTGTCGGGCGCGCGCGGAGCGCTCGCGGCCGCCCGCTCCCACGGCGTGCGGCTGGCGGTGCTGAAGGAGGGCAGCCCCTCGTGCGGCGTGCTGTCGATCTACGACGGCAGCTTCCAGGGCCGGCGCGCGCCGGGCCAGGGCGTCACGACGGCCCTGCTGGAGCAGCACGGCATCCGCGTCTTCACCGAGGAGCAGCTCGACGAGGCCGCCGCCTACCTGCGCACCCTGGAGACGTAGAACGCGACCGCCAGACCGGCGGTCAGCGCGAGCGCCATCGTGCTGTGATACCAGGTGAGCAGCGTCGTCCCGCCGCCCGGGCCGAACGCCAGGGCCAGCATGCCCAGCAGCACGCCGCCCAGGGCCGCCGCGTGGGCGTAGATCAGCCGGTCCCACGCCGCCGGCCGGCCGGCCAGCGCGCCGTACGCACCGGCGAGCATGGCTCCGGCGCAGAGGGTCTCGACGATCGCGGCCGGCACGATCACCGGCTCGCGCAGGGGGCCGAGCCCGATCCCGGCGTGCAGCAGCGCGAACGTGGCGAAGGTCAGCGCGTACAGCAGCGAGAGCCCGCCCAGCGCCCTGCGGAGTGCGTCCATGCCCCCACGGTCGCATCCCGCGCGGGCCGGGGAATCGGCCTCAGGGAGACGCCCCGCCTACATCGGGAGAGGTAGGCAGCAGCCGTCTCACCAGCCTGATCACCTCGTCGATGGTGACCTCGGCGTCGCGTTCCGACTCGCACGCGGCCACCTCGCGGCCCGCCTCGCCCATCATGGTGGTCAGCAGGACGACGAGCACGTGGCTCTCCCGCGTGTCCGCCAGGCCGAGCAGGCGCTTGTTGCCGCCGATCCAGTTCCAGCCGCGCTGCCTGCGCAGGACGGTGAACTCGGCCGGCCCGTCGCTCTCCAGGAACAGCCTGGCCAGCTCGCGCTGCTCCCACGAGCCCTCCAGATAGGCCCTGGCGCCCGCCAGGAAGCGCTCTCCGGCCTCCCCCGCCGCCTTGGCCGCCCGGGAGGTGCGTTCCTCCTGGCCGCGCATGAACTGCTCCCACAACGCCAGGAACAGTCCCGGTTTGCCGCCGAAGTGGTGGTAGAGGCTGCCGACGCTGGAGCCGGAGGCCGCCACGATGTCGGCCACCGTGGCGTCGGCGTACCCCTTGGCCAGGAAGACGTCCCTGGCCGCGCGCAGGAGCGTGTCCTGGGTGCCGCTCGACCGGCTCCAGCGTCGGCTGCGCATCAGTACTCCCAGGTGTCGGTGCGCTGTTCGTGGCTGATGCAGAACACGCCGGTGCCGTGCTCGCCCTTGGCCAGGTCCACCCGGATCCAGCCCTCGGCGCGGGACACCTTGGCGGTGTAGCCGCTGACGGGGGTGGCCGAGATCAGCCGGCAGCCCTCGGGACCGAGCGTGAACGCCACCTCGCCGCCCTTCACCTTCACCACCTCAAGGTTCTCGGCGGCGGTCGGCGTGAGGCTGGGCGCGGGGGTGCTCGCCGGTTTCGGCGTCGTCGTCATGCGCTTCGCGGGGGAAGGCGTGCCGGAGGGTGAAGGCGGCGTGCGGCTTTCCGTGGGAGCCGGCGCGGGCGTTTTCGCCGGAGCCGGTTTCTTCGTCGTACGACGGGCAGTCGGCGTGGCCGGTGAATCTCCCTCGTCCGCCGCGAGCGTTTGCGCGAGAAACGGCTCGACGTTCACATCGTCCACGAACTCATTACGCAGCACGCCACGCACGCCGAACCACGAGACCGACACCGCGACCGCGGTGGCGCCGCACCAGATAGCGGCATATCTCATTGCTCGACGCATGAGACGCATTATGTACGGCCCCAGTACGGTTGGTGCGCATGGCGACGGTTCTCGTAGTCGAAGACGATGAATTCGTCAGATCGGCGATGATTCACGAGCTCGGCCGGCGGCAGCACGTCGTCCGCAGCGCGGGATGCGCACTCGACGCGCTCAGGGAGATCTCGCAGGCTCCGCCTGACGCCGTCATCCTGGACCTGGGCCTGCCCGACCTCGACGGCTCCGAGGCGCTGCGCATGGTGCGCGGCATCTCCGACGTCCCGGTCATCGTGGCCACCGCCCGCGACGACGAGAGCGAGATCGTCCGGCTGCTGCGCGCGGGCGCCGACGACTACCTCGTCAAGCCGTTCTCCGGCGACCACCTCAGCGCCCGGCTGGACGCCGTGCTGCGCCGGGCCAGGTCCGCGCCCGAGCCGCGCACGCTCCAGGTCGGCGGCCTGGTGGTGGACGTGGACCGGCGGGCCGCCGCGCTCGACGGCTGCCCGCTCGCGCTGACCAGGCGCGAGTTCGACCTGCTCGCCTACCTGGCCGCCCGCGCCGACCGGGTGGTCACCCGCAAGGAGCTGCTGGCCGAGGTCTGGCGACTGTCCTACGGCGACGACCAGACGATCGACGTGCACCTGTCGTGGCTGCGGCGCAAGCTGGGCGAGAGCGCCGCGCGGCCCCGCTACCTGCACACCGTGCGCGGGGTCGGCTTCATGCTGTCGGCGCCCCGGTGAAGCGCCTGCGGGGGGCTCGATGAGGCGGACGCTGGCGGTGCTCATGGTGGCCGTCACCTCGATGGTCGCGCTGGCCTTCCTGGTGCCGCTGGCCCTGATCGTCAGGGAGACGGCGCAGAGCAGGGCCGTGGCCGCCGCCGAGCGGCAGGCGTCCGCGCTGGTGCCGGTGCTGGCGCTGACGACCAGCACGGACGACCTCGCGCACGCGATGGCGCGTACCGAGGCGGGGCGGCGCGGCCTGCTGGCCATCCACGTCGGAGGCGGCGCCACGGTGGGCACGACCAGAGCGCCGGCCGCGCAGGTGGCCGGGGCCGCCGCGGGGACCAGGGCGAGCACGGCGGAGCTGGCCGGCGGTTACGTGCTGCTGCGCCCCGTGGTGCTGGACGACGACCGGGGCGCGGTGATCGAGGTGTTCGTGCCCGCCGACGACCTCGACCGGGGCGTCTACCCCTCGTGGGCGGTGCTGACCGGGGTGGCCGTGGTGCTGGTGCTCGGCTCGGTGCTGGTCGGAGACCGGCTCGGGGCCAGGGTCGTACGCGCCGCGCGCCGCCTGGGCACGGCCGCCACCTCGCTCGGCGACGGCGACCTGAGCGAGCGCATCTACCCCGACGGCCCGCCCGAGCTCAAGGCGGCGGCCACCGCGTTCAACGCCATGGCCAACCGGGTCACCCATCTGCTCGCGGCCGAGCGGGAGCTGGCCGCCGACCTGTCGCACCGGCTGCGCACGCCGCTGACCGCGCTCAAGCTCAGCCTGGACCAGCTCGGGCCGCAGGCGGAGCAGAGCAGGCAGGCGCTGGCCCGGCTGGAGGGCGAGGTCACCACAATCATCTCGGCGGCGTGCACCGCCGCCGTCCTGCTGCGCGAGGTGCTGGCGTTCAGCGCGGCGCTGGCCGAGGACCAGGAGCGGCCGTGGCAGCTCGTCGGGGCCACGTTGCCGGTGCGGGCGCCCGTACCGGCGGGGGAGCTGACGGCGGCGGTGGACGCGCTGCTCGGGAACGTGTTCCGGCACACGCCGGAGGGGACGGCGTTCGGCGTCACGCTGCACGAGGGCCGCGACACGGTCGGCATCCTGGTCGCCGACGCGGGGCCCGGCATCGCGGACCCGGATACGGCGCTGGAGCGGGGCGCCAGCGGGAGCGGGTCCACCGGCCTCGGCCTGGACATCGCGCGGCGGCTGGCGGAGTCGACCGGCGGGGTGCTGCGGCTGGACCGTTCGTCGATGGGCGGGGCCCAGATAGGGGTGTGGCTGCGTACCACCGCTCACACTGAAAAGCTCTCTAAGTCAGCCTTAAAGGAGGCTTAACCCCGATATTTCGGGGTTTTTCGTGCCGCAAGGTGATCTGCATGCAGATCAACCGCAAGGCGCTCGCCGCCGCCACCCTGGCCGCCCCCACGCTCCTCGTGCTCGCCGTCGCCCCCGGCACGGCCTCCGCCCACGGCACCATGAGCAACCCGCCCAGCCGCACCATGGTCTGCTACAGCGAGGGCCCGGAGAACCCGAAGTCGGCCGCCTGCAAGCAGGCCGTGGCGATCGGCGGCACGCAGCCCCTCTACGACTGGAACGAGGTCAACATCGCCGACGCGGCAGGACGGCACCGCCAGATCATCCCGGACGGCAAGCTGTGCAGCGCGGGCCGCGACAAGTACCGCGGCTTCGACCAGGCGCGGGCCGACTGGCCGGCGACGAGCATGACCGCCGGCGCCACGCACACCTTCAGGTATCGCGCCACCGCCCCGCACAAGGGCTCCTTCGAGCTCTACATGACCAGGGACGGCTACGACCCGTCCAGCCCGCTGAAGTGGTCGGACCTGGAGGCCAAGCCGTTCCACGTCGCGAACCCCACGGTCGTCGACGGCTTCTACACCATGACGGCCAAGCTCCCCTCCCGGCAGGGGCACCACCTGATCTACGCGATCTGGCAGCGCAGCGACAGCCCCGAGGCGTTCTACTCCTGCTCGGACGTGGTCTTCGGGCAGAGCAACCCCGCCCCCGCGCCCACGCCGTCCGGCACCCCGACGGCGACCCCCAAGCCGACGCCCACGAGCGCCCCGACCACCCGGCCCACCACCCGACCCACCGAGCCCGCTCCCGGCAACGGCAACGGCACCGCTCCCGTCGCGATCAACGCCGGCGTCGGCGTCTCCCCCGTCTCGGCCAGAGCGGGCGCGCGGGTGCGGGTGACGGCGGTGTGCGGCGGCTCCCAGGTGCGGAACGTGACCTCGACCGCCTTCGCCACGGCCGGCTACCGGCCCGCCGCAGGCACCACCTCCTGGTCGGCGAACGTGCGGGCGACCCGTCCCGGCACCCACGGCGTGACCGTACGCTGCGCGAACGGCGGGGTGGCACGTACCTCGCTCACCGTCCGCTGAACAGGAAATCAAGCTGACCGGATGCCGGGAAACTTTCCCGACCCCCGGGGAGTCGTACTGACTGGGCGCGTCGAATCATCGGAAATGCGTTTTCTCCGTGACGCGTAAGGGGGCCCGATTTCTGACGGGAAACGGGGAAAGGACACGGCAGTGCCTGTCGACCTGAACAATGAACGACCCCTGGCCTGGGATTCGGCCACGCTCGACGCGGACACCAAGGCCATGCTCGACAATCTGCAGCCGAACATCCTGCGCGCGCATGTGCGCGAGCACATGAGCCTGCTGTTCGTCCGGTTCAACGACGTGGCCGAGGGCAGGGCCTTTCTGCGCGGCATCGCGACCACGAGGATGAAGTCGGCGCGCCGGCATCTGGAAGAGGTGCGCGACTTCGCCGCCGGCCGCGGCCGCGGCACCCCGTACGTGGGGATCGGCATCAGCAAGGCCGGTTACCGCGACCTCGGCCACACGGTCGAGGACGTGCGCAAGTTCGGCGACGAGGTCTTCCGCGACGGCATGAAGCGGCGGATCGCGCGGGCCGGCGACCCGCCGGTGGAGGAGTGGGAGCGCCCCTACCAGCGGGAGATCCACGCCGTCATCCTGATCGGCGACGCCGAGCCCGGGCCGGTGGCCAGGCTGCGCGAGGAGATCCTGGACGAGCTGCCGGAAAGCGCCAGGCTGCTCGGTGAGGAGAGCGGCCACGGCATGCGCAACCGAGCCGGCGACGGCATCGAGCACTTCGGCTACGTGGACGGCCGCAGCCAGCCGCTGTTCCTGAAGGACGAGGTCGACAGGGAGCCGAAGCAGCACTGGGATCCGGCCTTCCCGCTGAGCAACGTCCTGGTGCCCGACCCGTTCGCGCCGGACCCGTCCCGCCACCACGGCAGCTACCTGGTCTTCAGGAAGCTGGAGCAGAACGTGCGGGCGTTCAAGGAGATCGAGCGGGACCTGGCCGACAGCCTCGGGCTGAAGGGCGCCGACCGCGACCGGGCGGGCGCCATGCTCGTCGGCCGGTTCAAGGACGGCACTCCGCTGACGCTCAAGCCCGAGGGCGGCGGCGGGCCGGTGGTCAACGACTTCAACTTCGACGCCGACGACGGCTCCAAGTGCCCGTTCAGCGGTCACGTCAGGAAGACCAACCCGCGCTCGTTCGGGCGTGAGGTGATCATGGCCAGGCGCGGGCAGACGTACGGCGACCGCACCGACGACCCGTCGGACGACTCGCCGCCCGAGGTGCGGCCGAGCGGCGAGGTGGGCCTGCTGTTCATGGCGTTCAACAGCAGCCTGCTCAGCCAGTTCGAGTTCACCCAGGAGTTCTGGGCCGACACCCCCGACTTCGAGGTCCCGGGGACCGGCCACGATCCGATCATCGGGCAGGGCGCGCGCGACCTGAAGGTCACCTTCCCCAAGGTGTGGGGCAAGCCGGAAATGTCGCCCCCGCACGCTCAGGTGCCCCAGACGGTCACGATGAAGGGCGGAGAATACTTCTTCGCGCCGTCGCTGGCCTACCTGCGCAATCTGTAGCACCGCCCCGAAAGTCACCCGCAAGTCATCAGCAGCGAGGGTGAGCAGAAGGATGTACGCCCGGTTCAGCCCGCCGGAGGAGGCGGGCCCGGGCCCGCGTTCAGCATGATTTCCCCATGACGATCGCACTGCTGCTCACCCTCGCGGCGCTGGCGGTGGTCGACAGCACCAGCTTCGGCACCCTCGGCATCCCCGTCTATCTGCTGCTGGCCTCGGACAGGTCGCGGGGATCCCGGTTGCTGACCTACCTCGCCACCGTGGCGGTCTTCTACTTCCTCGTGGGCGTGGCGCTCATGCTGGGGCTGGCCGCGGCCATGGACGCCTTCGGCGGTCTGCTGGACAGCCGGCCGGTGCGTGTGGTGGAACTCGTCGCCGGTGTGGGACTGTTCGCGCTGAGCTACCGGTTCGATCCGAAGTGGCGGGCCAAGCGGGGCAAGCCCCAGCGGACGTTCGAGCCCCGCGTCGGCGGGCCGCGGACGATGGTGCTGCTCGGGCTGACCGCCGGGGCGCTGGAGGTGGCCACGATGGTGCCGTACCTGGCGGCGATCGGCCTGATGACGACCTCCGGGCTGACGACGGCCCAGTGGGTGCCGGTGCTGGCGGCGTACGTGCTGGTCATGATCGTGCCGACGCTGGTGCTCATGGCGCTGCGCGGGATGGCCGGCGGCCGGCTGGAGCCGAAACTGGAGCGCCTGCGGGCCTGGCTCACCAAGCACTCGGCCTCGATGGTGAGCTGGGGAGTGGCGATCGTGGGGTTCCTGCTGGCGAGAGACGCGGCCGTCCATCTGTTTTCCCACTGATGGATTGATCAATACTTGGGTTCATGCCCCGGCCGCTCCTGGTCGCCCTGCTCGGCCTGACGCCCCTGGCTTTCGCCCCCACGACGCCCGCCCACACGACGCCCGCCCACACGACGCCCGTCGGCATCCCCGTGACCGGCACCGCCGACCGGGAGTCCGCCCCGGTGCTCAAGCAGGGCGCCCACCTGGACGCGATGCCGCCGGGGCCGGACGGCAAGCGGCACTACGCCTTCGACCTGCCCGCGGGCGCCACCGCGTACGCCGGGATGCGGATCGGCGCGACGGCCCCGACCGGGGCCAGGGCTGTCATCGGCGCGAGCCTGGTGCTCTGGCCGCCGGCCGGCTCCTCCCCCTGCGACAGCCACGACCTCATCAGCGACCTGCCCACCGCGGGCAGCGCGTTCGTGGTGGGGCAGACCCCGATCACCGAGGGCGGAGGCCCGTGCGCGGCGGCCGGCCGCTTCGTGATCGAGGTGACCAACAAGGGCGACCAGTTCCGCCGCTCCCCCGCGCAGCTGGAGCTGAGCCTTGTCATCGAGCCGCCGGTCGCGAACGCCGGCGCGCTGCCCGGGCCGGCCGACGGCGTGCGGCCCGTCGAGCCGCGGGTGGAGGAGGGCGCGCCGGGCAGCGTCGCCGGCAGCGGATCGTACGGTGACGGGCCCGTGCTGGCCGACGGCCGTTACACCGGCACGATGGCGCCCGGCGAGGAGACGTACTTCCGGGTGCCGCTCACCTACGGTCAGCGGCTGGCGTACCGGATCGAGGTGCCGGCCCTGTCGGAGGCCGACCGCGCCACGCCGGGCGGCGCGCGGCTCCACGTGTCCAGCCCCATCCTCAGCCCCGAGGACCCCCGGGTGCTCGGCGACTTCCCCGACTACACCTGGAAGGCGACGCTCGGGGACCGGCCGCAGTCCTTCACCGGCCCCGTGACGCTCGCCCCCGCCGTCCCCACCGCCTCCGCTCCGGCGACCGCGTCCGTGACAGCGTTGGCGATCTGGATGGTCCAGCGCGCGGGCGATCAGCGGCACGCCCCGACGAACGAGTGCCCGACCAGCCGTAATATCGACACCTTAGGGGGAGATCTGTCATGTTGCGGGCGTTCCTGAGGACCGAGGCCGGCAGCACGAGCGTGCTGCTCGTGGCCACCGTGCTGGCCCTGCTGTGGGCCAACTCGCCGTGGAGCGAGACCTACGAGGCGTTCTGGCACACCCCCATGGGGATCTCCTTCGGCGACGCGGCGTTCTCGCTGGACCTGCGGCACTGGGTCAACGACGGCCTCATGTCGGTGTTCTTCTTCCTCATCGGGCTGGAGGTCTCCTACGAGGTGCGGCTCGGCCAGCTCAGGGACCGGCGGCTGATCGCGGTGCCGGCCGTGGCGGCGTTCGGCGGCATGCTCGTGCCGGCCGGCGTCTACCTGCTGCTGAACTTCGGCGGGCCAGGGGCCGGCGGGTGGGGCGTGCCGATCGCCACCGACACCGCGTTCGTCCTGGGCGTGCTGGCGGTGGTGGGGGCGCGCTGCCCCGATCCGCTGCGGGCGTTCCTGCTGACGCTGGCGATCGTGGACGACGTGCTCGCCATCATGATCATCGCGATCTTCTACACCGCCAGCCTGTCCGTGCCCGCCCTGCTTACGGCGGCGGTGCTGCTCGCGGCCATCCTGACGTTGCGGTGGCTGAAGATCTGGCGGGCGCCGGCGTACATCGTGCTGGGGTTCGCGTTGTGGGTGGCCACGCTGGAGAGCGGGATCCACCCGACGCTGGTCGGCATCGCGCTCGGCATCCTCGTCTTCGTGTACGCGCCCACCGACCACAAGCTGCTGCTGGCCGGGGAGGCCGTCCAGGGCTTCACCAGCGAGCCCAGCGCGCAGGCCGCCAGGGAGGCCGCCCGGCGCGTGCAACGGGCCGTCTCCGTGAACGAACGCCTGCAACTGCGGCTGCACCCGTGGAGCAGCTACGTGATCGTGCCCGTCTTCGCACTGGCCAACGCCGGCGTGAGCCTCGACGGTGACACCCTGCGCGCCGCCGCCACCTCGCCCGTCGCCATCGGCGTGGCGCTGGGGCTGCTGGTGGGCAAGTTCGTGGGGATCTGGCTCGGCACCTGGCTGCCGTTGCGCCTCGGATGGGGCGTCCTGCCGGGGAACCTGGTGTGGGGGCAGTTGTTCGGCGGGGCGGCCGTGTCGGGCATCGGGTTCACGGTGGCGCTGTTCATCGTGGATCTGGCCTTCAAGGACCCGGCCCTGCACGACCAGGCGAAGATCGGGATCCTGGCCGGGTCGCTGCTGGCCGCCGTACTGGGCTGGGTGATCTTCCGGATGGCATGGGACCGCGGCGGGGTGTGCGCGCCGCCCGACGCCGAGCCCGCCGAGGAGCTGCCGACCACGCTGACCGTGCCGGTCGGCCCCGGCGACCACGTACGCGGGCCCGCCAAGGCCCGGGTGACGATCGTCGAGTACGGCGACTTCGAGTGCCCCTACTGCGGCCGGCTGCACCCGATCCTGGCGGAGATCCTGCGCAAGAACCCGGACGTGCGGCTGGTGTTCCGGCACTTCCCGCTGCGCACCCTGCATCCGCACGCCGCCTCCGCCGCCATCGTGGCCGAGGCCGCCGCCGGCCGCGGCAAGTTCTGGGAGATGCACGACCTCCTCTACGACAACCAGCGCTTCCTCACCGACGCCGACCTCGAACGCTACGCCGCCCAACTGGACGTGGAGCCGTGGTCGGAGATCCCCGAGCGGGTGGCCAGGATCGGGGTGGACGAGGAGTCGGGCCGCGCGAGCGGCGTGCGCGGCACGCCGACCCTGTTCATCAACGGCGTGCGTTACGAGGGCGGCCACGACCTCGCCTCGATCACCCGCGCGGTGGAACAACAACGCGAATCCGCGTAGCGTCTTCGCGTTGCCCGTCTAACCGCTGGAGCTCCCCTTGATGTCCAATATGTCCTACATCATCAACATCATCACGATGATCGTGATGGTCCTGTTGCTGCTCGGTGGCGCCATTCTGATGGCGACCCGCCGGGCGGAGCACGGACGGGGGAGCGTGCTCGGCATGATCGGGTGCGTCGTACTGCTCATCGGGGTGGTGATCAACGGCGTGTTCATCCTCATGGCCCCCAATCTGATCCGTTCCCTCGGCTTCGACCAGTACGGGCCGATCGCGCTGGTGATGAACCTGCTGTCCCTGCTCATCCAGGTGAGCGGCACCGGGTTGCTGATCTTCGGGGTGATCGCCCGCAGAAACCCGCCGCAGCAGGCCGCCCAGCACGCCCAGCAGGCTCCCCATGCCTGGCAGCAGCAGCCCGACTGGCAGCAGGGCTACCAGCAGCAGGGCTACCAGCAGCAGGGGCCGCCGCAGCCGCAGCAGCAACCCGGCTGGCAGCCGCAGCACCCGCACCAGCCACAGCACCCGCAGCCGCAGCCGCCTTACGGTGAGGGGCAGCCGCCCGCCCACGGCTGACGCGGAAGTCGTGCCGGGCAGGCGACACCGCGCCGACGAGTGTGACAATGTTGGCGTATCGGACATCCGCAGCGTGCCTGAGGGAGTCATGACGCCAGAGCAGCCCCGCCGGCCGGATCCCGACCAGACGATCCGGCACCGCTACCCCCATCCAGGACAGCCGTCCGAACAGGGCCCGCCCGAGGCGCCCTACACGCAGCGGCTGCCGTACACCCCCGACATGCTGCCCGACGTGCCCCTCTACGAGGCCAAGCCGGCGCGGTCGGGGTGGCGGTGGGTGATCGTGGCCGGCCTCGTCCTGCTGCTGGTCGCGGCCGCCGCCGTGGGCGTGATCCTCTGGGTGCGCGGCAACGCCGACGCCGTGGCGCTGCCGTACGGGATCGCGGACGTCACGCGCGGGTGAAGTCCATCGTCCAGTTCGTCTCCCAGGTCTGCCCGTCGTCCTCGGAGAACGCCTGCTCCCAGCGGGCGGCATCGGTATCCCTGAACACCGTCCAGATGAACCGGCAGCGCACCGGCCTGCCTTCCACGGTCTCCTCGCCGTAGAACTCGCCCCGGTCCCCCTCGAACGAGCCCACCATGGGCCGGGTGTCGAGCACGCCGGTCGCGCTGCTGGCCCAGTAGATGGACCACAGCCCGCTGTCCACGTCACGCAGGCGCACGGTCATCCCGCTGCGCCCCTTGGTGGGGAACTCGATCTCGTCGAAGCTGGCCCCGCCGCCGAAGTGCCGGCTGGCCGTGGAGACGCCGGGGAACTCGTCCCATTCGTCGCTGCCGGACAAGGGCTTGACCAGCCGGCGGTTGACGACGTTCCAGCGGCCGGCGAAAAAGTCGAAGTCGTTCATGGGTGAGACCATACGACCGGGTCACTGACAGGTAGTGTCAGTGATATGCGAGCTTCGCGCCTGGTCTCGATCCTGCTGCTCCTGCAGACGCGCGGTCGGATGACCGCGCAGGAGCTGGCCGACCGGCTGGAGGTCTCCGTCCGCACCATCTACCGCGACGTCGAATCCCTCCACTCCGCCGGCATCCCGCTCTACGGCGACGCCGGCCCGAAGGGCGGATACCAGCTCCTCGACGGCTACCGCACCAGGCTCACCGGCCTGACCGCCGACGAGGCCGAGTCGCTGTTCCTGGCCGGCCTGCCCGGTCCCGCGGCCGAGCTGGGGCTGGGCGCGGTGGTGACCGCCGCGCAACTCAAGCTGATGGCCGCGCTCCCGGTCGAGCTGCGCGACCGGGCCGGCCGCATCCAGGAGCGCTTCCACCTCGACGCGCCCACCTGGTATCGCGACCGGGAGCCGGTCACCTACCTGCCCGCCGTGGCCGACGCCGTCTGGAACGAGCGGCGGGTGCAGGTCCGCTACCGGCGGTGGAAGGCGCCGCAGGAGGTGGAGCGGCGGCTGGAGCCGTACGGGCTCGTGGTCAAGGCCGGGCGGTGGTATCTGGTGGCGCGCTCGGGCGAGCAGGTACGCACCTACCGCGTCTCGCAGATCCTCGACCTGCATCCGCTGCCGGAACGGTTCACCCGGCCCGAGGGGTTCGACCTGGCCGCGTACTGGCGCGACTACCTGGCCGAGTTCGAGAGCAGGCTGCGCTGGGGCCAGGCCGAGGTGCGGCTGTCGCCGCACGGCATGCAGCGCCTGGCCGACCTCATGACGCCGGGTGTGGTGGAGGCGGCGCGGGAGAGCGCGCGGGGCCCGGACGAGCGGGGCTGGACGCTGGTCACGGTGCCGATCGAGTCGATCGAGCACGCGACGGGCGAGTTCCTGCGGCTGGGCACGGACGCCGAGGTGCTCTCGCCCCTCGAACTGCGCCACCGGATGGCCGCCACGACCGCCGAACTCTCCGAACGCTACCGCGCCTCCTGAACCGGCCTGCTGCGGCGAACTGCGCCGACGCCACCGCGCGTCCGTCCTGCACCGGCCTACCGGGTGAGCGCCGTCTCGGCCTGCCAGCAGTGCGTCCAGTGCCCTTCGCCCAGCTCCGTGCGCCCCGGCACCTCGGTCGAGCACACCGGCAACGCCACCGGGCAGCGCGGATGGAAGCGGCAGCCGCCCGGCGGGTCGATCAGGCTGGGCGGCTCGCCGTGCCGCCGCCCCCCGGGAGCCGCCACCCGATCGGGATCCGGCGCCGAGTCCAGCAGCAGCCGTGTGTACGGATGCCGAGGCGACTGCGTCAGCTCCTCGCTCGGCCCGCTCTCGATCAGCCGCCCCGCGTACATGACCGTGATGTCCTCGGCGAAGTAGCGGGCGCTGGCGATGTCGTGCGTGATGTAGAGCAGCGCCAGCCCGCTGTCCCTGGCCAGCCCTTCCAGCAGCCGCAGCACGCCGAGCCTGATCGACACGTCCAGCATCGACACGGGCTCGTCGGCGATCAGCGCGACCGGCCGCACCGCCAGCGCCCGCGCGATGGCCACCCGCTGCCGCTGCCCGCCGGACAGCTCGTGCGGCATCTTGTCCATGAACTGCTCGACCGGGGTGAGGCTGACGCGTTCGAGCAGCTCGGCGACCTGCTCGCGTTCCTCGGCGTCGGAGCGGGCGTGCCCGTGCAGGCGCAGCGGCCTGGCCAGGTGGTAGCGGACCCGGTGGAAGGGGTTCAGTGAGGCGAAGGGGTCCTGGAAGATGAGCTGGACCTGCCGCCGGTACTCCCTGAAGGCGGCGCCGCGATGGGCGCGTACCGGCTCGCCGCGCAGCAGCACCTCCCCGGACGTGGCCGGATAGACCTGGGCCAGCAGCCGCGCGACCGTGCTCTTGCCGCAGCCGCTCTCACCGACCAGCGCCGTCACCGCGCCGGCCCGCAGCGCGATCGAGACGCCGTCCACCGCCCGCACCGGCGGCCGCCGGCCGAAGCGGCCCCGAGGGCCGCGGGCGGCGGTGAAGTGCTTGGTGAGCTCGCGCCCCTCCAGGATGTTCATGACACTCCCCTCCCGTCGTTGAGCAGGCACGCGACCTCGCCGTCGCCCGCCGCGGTGAGCACGGGCAGGCGCTCGGAGCACTCCGCCACCGCCATCGCGCACCTGGGGTGGAAGGCGCAGCCGGGTGGTGGCGAGCGCAGGTCGGGTGGCGTGCCGGGGATGCCCAGCAGCTCTTCGCGCGGCCCGTGCAGGCGCGGGAACGAGCGCAGCAACCCCAGCGTGTACGGATGCCGCGGCGCCCGGTGCAGCGCCTTGGCCGTCCCGGTCTCCACGACCCGGCCCGCGTACATGATGGCGATCCGGTCGGAGATCTCCATGAGCAGCGACAGGTCGTGGGTGATGAAGACGACCGCGAACCCGTACTCCTCCCGCAATGCCTTGATCTCGGCGAGGATGTCACGCTGCACCACCACGTCGAGCGCGGTCGTCGGCTCGTCCATGATGATGATCTCGGGGTTGAGCGCGAGCGCGATGGCGATGGCGGCGCGCTGGCGCATTCCGCCGGACAGCTCGTGCGGGTAGGAGCGGCGCCGGTCGGCGCTGATGCCGACGCGCTGCAGCAGCTCCACCGAGCGTTCTGTGCGTTCGGCGCGGGACATGCGGGGCGCGTGGATGCGCAGCACGTCGTCGATCTGGGCGCCGACGGTGATGACCGGGTTGAGGGAGTTCATGGCGCTCTGGAAGACGACCGCCAGCTCCTTCCAGCGGAAGGCGCGCAGCTCGTTCTTGCCGAGGGCGAGCACGTCCACGGCCGAGCCGTCCTGGCGGTGGTAGACGACCGACCCGGACGTGATCGAGGCGGGCGGGCGCAGCAGCCGGGCCACCGCATTGGCCAGCGTGGACTTGCCGCTGCCGCTCTCGCCGGCCAGGCCCAGGATCTCGCCGCGCCGCAGGTCGAGCGAGACGCCCGACACCGCGTGCACGGCTCCGGTGCCGGACAGGTAGTCCACGCCGAGGTCGCGGATCTCCAGGACGTTCATGCGCGTGCCTTCCTGGGGGCCTTGATCGTCCGCAGCCGCGGGTTGGCGATCTCGTCGATGCCGAAGTTCACCAGGGCCAGGCCGGTGCCGATGAGCGCGATGCACAGGCCGGGCGGGATGAACCACCACCAGGCCCCGATGAGCAGCGCCTGCCCGTTCTGCGCGAAGTACAGCATGCTGCCCCAGCTCACGGTGGACAGGTCCGCCAGGCCGAGGAACGAGAGCCCGGCCTCGGCCAGGATCGCCGCGACCACGGTGGCCAGGAAGCTGGTGGCGATGACGGGCAGCAGGACCGGAAGGATCTCGTAGAAGACGATCCGCAGCGGCCCCTCGCCGCTGGCCCTGGCGGCCTGGACGAAGTCGCGCCGCCGTACCGAGAGGGTCTGGGCGCGCAGCACCCGGGCGCCCCAGGCCCAGCCGGTCACCGCGATCACCACCGCGACCGAGGCCACGCCGCGCTGCGGCAGATAGCCGGCCAGCACGATGATCAGCGGCAGGGCGGGCAGCACGAGGAAGATGTTGGTCAGCACCGACAGCGCCTCGTCCACGGCGCCGCCGACGTAGCCGCCGACCAGGCCGACCGCGACGGCCAGCACGGTGGCGATGAGCGCCGACAGCACGCCGACGCCGAGCGAGACGCGGGCGCCGTACACGATCTGGACGAGGATGTCCTGGCCGGTCTGCGTGGTGCCGAGCCAGTGCTGCGCCGACGGGCCCTGCAGCCCGTCCTCGCTGGTGGCGGCGGGATCGGCGCCGATGAGCAGCGGCCCGAAGACGGCCATCAGCGCGAAGAAGACGAGGATCCCGGCCCCGAGCTTGATCTTCATTCCGACTCCTGCCTGGTCCGGGGGTCGAGCACCACGTACGCCAGGTCGGCCAGGAAGTTGGCGACGAGCACGGCCAGCGAGATGACGAGGAAGATGCCCTGCATGAGCGGGAAGTCCTCGTTCTCCACGCCCTTGAGCAGCATCGACCCGATGCCCGGGTAGGAGAAGACGATCTCCGTCAGCACCGAGCCGCCCACCACGAAGCCGAGCGAGAGCGCGAAGCTGGTGATGTTCGGCAGGATCGCGTTGCGGGCGGCGTAGGCCCACATGACCCGGCGCGAGGTCAGCCCCTTGGCCTCGGCCATCACCACGTAGTCCTCGCCGAGCGTGGTCACCATGACGTTGCGCATGCCGAGGATCCGGTCGGCCATCGAGGCCACCACGATCGTGATCGCCGGCAGTGCCGCGTGGTAGAGCACGCTCTGCGCGAACTCACCGGTCAGCCCCGGCATTACGTCCAGCCCGTACGCCCGGCTGACCGGGAACCACTGCAACGTCACCCCGAAGACGAACACCAGCGCCAGCGCCACCCAGAAGTACGGCACCGCGTGCATGAACGTGGCCGCCGGCAGCACGCCGTCCAGCCAGGTGCCGCGCTTCCACGCCATGATCACACCGAGGGCGGTGCCGATCAGGTAGCTGATCAGCGTGGCCACGCCGACGAGCCCGACCGTCCACGGCAGGCTGTCGGCGATCACCGTGGAGACCTCGGCAGGGAAGAACGTGATCGAGCGGCCCAGCTCGCCGTGGGCGAGATTGCCCAGATAGTCCAGGTACTGCTGCCACAGGCTCGCGTCGCTGATGCCGAACGCCCTGCGCATCGCGTCGATGGCGGCGGGGTCGACGTTCCCCTTCATCCGGGCCACCAGCAGCTCCACCGGATCCCCCGGCATGAGCCGGGGGATCAGGAAGTTGAGCGTGATGGCGGCCCAGGCCGTCAGGAGGTAGAACCCGAGCCGCCTGGCCAGGAACCTCACTTTCCGGCCGGCTTCAGGTGCAGCAGCACCACTGCCGCGTCGGGCGAGGTGTAGGGGGACGGCATCGCGTACGGGTCCTGCTCCGACGGCCAGCCCACGTACTTGTTCGTCCGGTACTGCGCCCACGACGGGCTGTAGAACAGCGGCAGCGTGGGCATCTTCTCGACCATGATCTTGCCCAGGCCCTGGGTGGCCTTCTGCTGCTCGGCCTCGTCCTCGGTGGCGGCGTAGGCGTCGATCAGCTTGTCGGTCTCGGCGTCCTTCCACCGCTCGTAGTTGCCGGTGGCGGCCTCACCCACGGGCTCGGCCAGCCCGCCGAAGAGCATCGAGCGCATCTGGAAGTACGGCGTCGGCCCGGACGCGGTGGCCCTGATCGACAGGTCGTAGTTGCCCTTGCCGACCTTGGACACCCAGTCCTGGAACGCCACGCCCCTGGTCTCGACGGTGATGCCGATCTTGGCCAGGTCCTCGCGGATGAGCTGGGCGGCGTTCACCCAGTCGGTGAACGGCGAGGGCACCAGCAGGGTGAACTTCAGCTGTGCCGGGTCGACGCCCTTGAGCAGCTCCTTGGCCTTCTCGACGTCCACCTTGTAGGAGAGCGCGCGGTATTCGGGTGGGATGTACGCTTCCCCGCCCGGCATCGGCACGCCGGTCGGGTGCGCGACCTTGGTGTAACCCCGCTCGGCCACCCGGACGATCTTGTCCCGGTCGATGGCCAGGCTCATGGCGGCCCGCACCTCGGGCTTGGCCAGCACGGGGTCGGTCAGGTTCGGCAGCAGCGTCACCACGCCCTCGGGCGGGAAGAAGAACTTGTTCTGCTCCGGCTTGCCCTGCACGTAGATCTTCTGGATGTCCGGCACGAACGCGCCCGCCCAGTCCACCTCACCCTGCTGCAGCGCCGTCTGAAGGGCGTTGGCCGTGTACGCGGGGAAGCGCAGCACCGGCACCTCCGGCTTGCCCGGCTGCCAGTAGGACGGGTTCTTGACCAGCTCGTACAGCTGGGCCGAGAACTTCGACAGCGTGTACGGCCCCGTGCCGACCGGCTTGGGGTTGGTGAAGGTGGACGGGTCCTTCTCCTTCTCCCACACGTGCTTGGGCACGATGGGCGAGTTGCCGGCGATGTTGAACAGCTTGGCGTACGAGGTGTTGGCGAAGTCCACCCGCACCTTGTCGGGCGCCAGCGCCTCGGCGTCCTCGATCTCCAGCGCGTTCCTGTTGAGCTGCGGATACTTCTTCAGCATCTGGAACGTGAAGGCCACGTCGTCGGCGGTGAACGGCTGCCCGTCGGACCACTTCACGTTCTGCCGCAGCGTGAACGTCACCGACTTGCCCTTGTCCGACCACTTGTGGTCCAGCGCCAGCCAGGGCGTGATCTCCCCCGGCTTCAGCTTGTTGAAGTACATGAGGGTCTCGTGGATCATCCCGCTGGTGCCGAAGTTCACGCCTTCGAGGTGGTACGGGTTGAAGTCCTCCTGGAACGTGCCCGCGTCCACGGCGTGGATCACCAGCGGCGGCGCGTCCGCCTGCGGCTTCGCCGCGCCACCGCCGCTCGAACATCCGGCCAGCACGAGCGCGGCCAGCACCGCCGCGACCTGCCCCGCCTTGTGGCGTCTCATGCGGAGGCCCCCTTTCCGAAGTACTTCGTCCGCACTTGCCGCGACCCCTTCGGGGCGGCGAAAGCCTGGGCGCGGCCGAACCCGGCCGGCGCGCCGCGCACGATCGTCAGCGCGCGGTAGTAGTCGACGTACGGGAAGCCGTAGGTCTCGCCCCTGGCGTAGGCGTAGCCGGTGATCGCCTGCGACCACAGCTCGTACGCCTCCTCGCTCAGATCGACGAACACGTCGGGCGCGTAGCCCTCGGCGTCCTCCCAGTTGTCGGCGTAGTAGAGCTCGCTCGCCCAGTAGGCCGGATGCTCGCGCTCCAGGGTCTTCAGCCCGCCGAAGAAGCGGGCGTCCTCGACGATCCGGTGCGTGCGGGCGTGGTCCTTGTGGATGGAGGCGCTCCAGTGCGTCAGGATCACGTCGGGGCGCAGCTCCCTGACGAGGTCGCCGACGCGCATCTTGGTCTCGTCGTCCTCGGGCAGCAGGCCGTCCTCGTAGTCGAGGAACCTGACGCCGGCGCCGATCCGCTCGGCGAACGTCTCGGCCTCCTCGCGCTTCTGCTTGGCGTAGTCGGCGACGCTCATGCGCGGATGGCCGCGCTCGCCGAGCGTCAGGTGCAGCAGCGTCGCCCGGTCGCCGCGCAGGACGTGCTGGGCCAGCACGGCGCCCGCCGTCAGGTCGAGGTCGCCCGCGTGGGCCCCGATGGCGAGAACGTGTGTCATGCGGATCGCCTCATCACGTGGAACTTTCTGGTGATCTCGTAGCCCGCCTTGGTGTAGAGGTGGCCGGCCGGGCTGGTGGCGCCGGTCCATAGGAACCAGGACGAATGCAGCCCTTCGGCGCGCATCCGGGTCATGGTGAGATGGAGCAGAATCTTGCCGAGGCCGGTGCCGCGCTGGCCCGGGTCGACGCCGAAGGGGCCGAAGCGCTCGGGGATGCCGCGGTAGGCCGCGTACAAGGCGAAGCCCACTATGTGATCTTTTTTCGCGATGACGATGCGTTCGGGATCGCGGTGCTGCCGGATGGCCTCGCCCCAGTCGGGGTTGAAGACGCCGGCCGCGTACCGGATCAGCTCGGGCAACTCGCCGGCGGCGGGGCTGCGGAAGACGTACCCCTCGCGCTCACGCTCGCGCCGCAGCTCGTGCACCTCGGGCGGAGTCCGGTAGCCGACGAGCGCGCGGTCCATGGCGACCGGCGAGTAGAGCGTCCTGAACCCGAGCTCTTCCAGCAGCCGGTGACCGTCCGGATAGAGCTCGGCGTCCGCGCCCGGCAGCACGTAGTTGGGGGTGTACGACGAGAAGTCCACCTTCGTCCGGCCGAGGCGCTCCAGGAACCCCACCGCCTCACCCACCAGCCGCCGCCCCAGCCCGCCGCTGCGGCGCTCGGGGACGACGAAGAAGAACGGGATCCAGCCGGTGTCGGGCTCCAGGTCGGTGCCCGGCGCTAAGGGGATCAGGCGGCGGACGGCGTACGCGCAACCCACCACGTCGTCCCCGTCCACGGCCACGCGCAGGCCCTCGGGGTCGAAGTTGGGGTCGAGCAACACGCAGTCCCTGAACCAGCCGGACGTCGTGGGGTCGGCGGGCATGCTGCGGTTCCAGGCGTCGACCAGCGAGGTCTCATCGCCGGACTGGAAGGGGCGGACGGTGACCATGAGGGGAGTGGTCCTTTCACCTTCGGCACTCCCGCCACAGCTTTCCCACTGTCAACCGCCCAGGTCAAGAAGATTTCGGAAGAAATTTTCTGATAAGTCGGACATCTAGAAAATTGTTTTCGTCTGCGGTATCTATGGAGAGTTGCCCCTGCCGGCGCGCGACGCAACCCTGCGGCGCCAACGGTGTGGGGCGGATGCCCGAAGCGCGACACCAACCGCGCGACGGAGGCCCGAGGCGCGACGCCGATGGCGTAACCGACCCCCGGAGGCGCGACACCAACGGTGCATGGCGGATGCCCGAGGCGCGACGCCGATGGCGTGACGAATCTCACATCAACATGTCGCCCGAACCCCCGCAGGCCCGGGAATCACCGCACGTCCCATGAAGTTTCACGTCATCGACTGACCAAAAGGCCAGCCTCTCGCACCTGCACCAAGCGGAGGTTCTCATGAAGGCATGGTCACGCTGGCAGGACTGGGCCACCCTGGTCGCCGGCCTCTACGCGGCACTCTCCCCGATCTGGGTCGCCGGCGCGTCGGGCGCCGCCCTCTCACTGATCGTGCTGGGTGCCCTCATCGTGCTCACGTCCGTCGTCGCCCTGGCCAACCCGGGCGTCGTGGCGACGGAATGGCTCAACGCCCTGTGGGGCGTGCTGCTGTTCATCGCGCCGTGGGCCATCACGTACACACAGGGCCAGGGGGCGTCGTGGACGTCCTGGGTCATCGGGGTCCTCACGGTCGTACTCAGCCTGACCGCCCTCCCCGCCAGCAGAGCAGCCCACCGCCAGGCCGTCCAACACTGACCCCACTTCGAGGGCCGGGCCACACTCACGGCCCGGCCCTCACCCTTCCCCACGCAAGCAGCGACCCTCCCACCGCGCACCCCCGCACCGACGTCGGCCACGTCCCCACAGCCGTCGCTCCTCAACGCTGCCAATCGCCCCGACCTCCGTTCACCGCACCCGCAGCGGTGCCCCGCAGTCGTCATTCCTTCACGATCACCCACAGAACCCGATTCGGCCCCATCCCACCCCGCTGCCGAAGTGCATCCTCATATCCGCACGGCAGCACCACGCGCTCCCCCACTGCCACACGGACCTGGTCCTGGCCGTCGACGCCGACACCGTCCTGGCCCCCGCCCGCATCGAGCGCATCAAGCCCGCCTTCACCGACCCGTCCGTCAACGTGGCGGCGGGCAATGTGCGGACGAGGTTCGCCCGCACCCCGTGGGAGCGGGGCAGACCCACCGAAGACCTCTTCGGCTTCCACTGGCACCGACCGATCCAGCAACTCGCGGGCAGCCCGAGGGTCTGCTCGGGCTGCTGCTCGGCGTTAAGACGCACGACCCTCACCCAGTGCGGTCACGGGTGTAACTCCTGATCAAGGAGCACACACCTGATGTGTACTGTGATCCAGGCATCGGCAGAGATCGACCCAGAGGGCGCCGCGCTGGCGCGCAAGAAGCCCGAGAACTGGCTCCGGCCATCGAGGAACGCAAGACGTTGGCCTTGTTCCCGAGCGAGTACAGAACCCCCGTGGCGACACCACGCGATCGACCTGTGCAAGCGCAGCACCCCGGTCGAGGGCGGCATCTGCACCCACCAGGTGGTCGTCAACGGTGGCGCCTGCCCCTGGAAGCTCGACTGTCACAACTGCGACAAGTTCGTCCTGTTCAGCGCGGACCTACTCCACTGGCGCCGCAAGGCCGATCAGTGGCGGTCACTCGCCGAACTCGAAGCTCAGCTGCTCGAACGCCTCGGCTCCTAAGCGGGCAGTGAGTCGTACCTGCCTCTGCACACCGACCAGTACGCCGACAGCGGGAGAACCATGAGAGCTCTCAAGATCAGCCTGGACGGTCAGGTGGCCGAGCTTCACCTGCCCAAGAGCCTGCCGACAAAGGCTCAAGTGCTGTGGGCATGAGGCTGTAGAGGGCCGGTCCGATCTTGTTTGTGTAGCCCTGGTGGGGCCATGGGACAGCTGGACGCGGAAGCTGTTGACGTTCTCAACATCGAGGATGGCGGCCAGTTCACTTCCAGGCCTGCCAAGGCTGAGCGGCCGGCACGCGTGCTGAGGGCTGACCCTTCTGACGCCACTGGCCGTCTCGGTCATGGCGAGCATGGTAGGCGCGTGGTCGGCGTCAGCGGGAGACGGTCCAGGAGGGACGTTCATTGAGCGCCTGAACGTCCATGTCGGCAACCCGCCGGTGGGCGTCGGCCGCGCGCGACAGCTCCTGAGCTGTGAGCACCGCGGTGATGTCGGTGAAGCCGCCAGGAGCACGTTGCTCGGCGAGCCGGACCAGGTCGTCGACTTCGAAGCGGTGACCAGAGGTGACGAGGCTGTCGGTCTGCCGGCGCCGCTCGTGCTCGTACCTGGCCAGCGCTGCCGCCGGCTCCGGTTCGGTGGCCAGGGCCAGGGCGAGGTATCGGGCGTCCAGCACCGCCTGGGAGCCGCCGTTGGAGCCGACCGGGTACATCGGGTGCGCAGCGTCGCCCAGCAGCGTGACGTGGCCGGTGCCCCAGCGTTGCAGGGGCGCCTTGTCCACCATCGGGTACTCCAGGATCCGATCCGTCTTGCCGATGAGTTCCGGCACGTCCAGGTAGGGCAGTACCCAGCCGGTGTAGTGCGACTGCACGTCGGCCAGGCGTCCCGAACGCCACCAGTCCGCCTCTGTCGCCGGGGTGCCCGCCGGGGCGGTACGCACCTCGGCCACCCAGTTCACCAGCGCCTTGCCGCGGGCCCTGGCGTTCGGGCAGATCGGATACGCAACGATCTTGGCACCGAGCTGCGTGCCCGCAACCACCATCGTGGCGCCGTCGAAGAAGGGATCGCCTTCACTGATGCCCCGCCACATGGTGATCCCGCTCCAGCGCAACTCGTCCTCGCGCGGATGCAGCAGGGCCCGAACAGCCGAATGCAGCCCGTCCGCACCGACCACGACGTCTGCGCCGTCCTTGACCAGCCGGCCCGTGGCGCTCTCGCGCAGCCGCACGCCCACCGGGCCCGTGCCACCTGGCTCCAAAGCGCCCGGCGCGAAACCGTCGAAGGACAGGCCGGTACGCACGGCGTCCGGCCCCAGCCGGTCGACGACCGCATCAAGCAGGAGCATCTGCAACTGGCCGCGGTGGATGGACACCTGCGGCCAGAGGTAACCCGCTGCACGCCCGCGCGGCACGGTCAAGACGATGTCGCCTCGGCAGGTGGCATACCGCAGCGCGCTGGTGGCGATCCCGGTCTGCGCGAGTTCCTCGCCCAGGCCGAGCTCCACCAGTTCGCGTACGGCATGCGGCTGTAGGTTGATCCCCACCCCGAGCGGCTTCAGCTCGGCAACCGCTTCTATCACCGTGCAGTCGATGCCGGCGGCGTGCAAGCTCAACGCCGCGGTGAGCCCGCCGATCCCCGCACCGATAATCATCACCATCACATCCGCGATCTGCCCCGAAGAACCGGGAACCATACAGCACTTGCCCTATTCCTCACCTACCCCTTGATGGAACCGACCTCCGCTTGCGGAGGCCCCGCCCCATGTGGCACGCCTTGCCCAGGTCCATGGGCTGCCGATTGAGATCGACCGATCGAGGTTCGAAGGCACCCTCAACGAGCCTGCCGCAAGGCCTCAAGTGCTGGTGGGCATGAGGCTGTTCCCGCGGCAGTGCCGGCACCGGATGCGCGCCATCACGGTCTTGCACCGTCGCGGCGTTACCATCACGCACAACGACAGCCCGAGCGTGTCGACCACGACATGCCGCTTCCGTCCCTTGAGCTTCTTGCCCGCGTCGTACCCGCAGGCCGCCGCGCCGACGGTCTCGGCACGCCCGGACCATCTGGGAGCCGATGCACCTGGCCGTCGGCCATTCCTCCCGTCCGGCCAGGAGTCGCAGCAAGCCGCGCGGTCGCCCGGCCAGCCGCTCGTGCAGGCCGCGGCGCGACCAGCTCGGCCATCACCGCTCGCCCTTCGGCTCCAGTACCGACCATTCGGCATCGGTCAGATCCGACGGGTATGCCGGTTTCCGGTCTCGACATGTCCCGGTGCGGCGCAACCGCCGGCGTCCACGGCCGCAGGCGTGTAGGCAGACAACCGCGGGCTCATGCCGCGCAGCACCGACATTTTTCCCACTCACGTCAAACTCATGCCCTCGACGTGCACTCCCAGCTCAGCACGATGTTGACACCAAGATTGTTCGGTCACTGATCCTGGTCCCCTGCACGTGTCACGAGGCCTCCTCGTCTACGAAAAGGGCCGCTGACCACGAGTCTCAGTAGCGCTGCGACTACCCTCAGTAGCCATAGGATGTGGCCTCGTCCAAAGCCTCCACACCACGGAAGGGACGAGCCACATGATCGCTCGCACCGCCACCATCGCTCTCTCCGTCCTGACCCTGACGCTGGCGCCGTCCTTCCCGGCCGTCGCGGCCACAGGCACGTTCGCCTACAGCTTCCCCGCCTCGTACGGCACAGGCGCCGGCCACCTGCACCACCCGAGGAGCGGCGCGTGCATCGACATCCCTGAAATCCGCTACTCCGACGAAAGCGCACACACCCCCCGCAACGACACCGACTCCACCGCCACACTCTTCATGGGCCCCGACTGCTCCGGCCCCTACTACTCACTCCGCCCCGGCGGCAGGGGCTCGGACAGGCTCTTCCTCAGGTCGGTCGTCTTCTCCTGACCACCACCAGGAGAACGAAAGGGCGGGCACCTGAGCCCGCCCACACCAAACCCGAAACCACGACGCGCCCGAGCACCCGCAGCCGCAGAAAGGGCCGAGCCTGCCGACCCGGGCACCTCACCCTCTGACCGGCAAGTGACGGTGGCAAGAAGCCCGTCAGCCCTCCGCCAGCCAACTCCCCGCATCACCTTCGAAACCCACCGGAAACCCCACGACCCGTCGAACACCAGCCATGCGCCACCACTCCCGCCGCCAACCCCCGAAAGGAACCATCCACAAGCAGCAACATGTGGCCCCCACGCCATGAGACAGCCGCTGAATATCACCGACAGTCGTCGCGGGACAACAGTCCGAGCAGCGGGTGCAGTCGTCCAGCACCACGCACGCCGTTCGCCGAACAAAGATCGGTACGCGAAACCACGCGCTGCCTGCTCGGATCGCAAACGACGACAAGATTGTCGGAGGCGCGTTCCCGCACGCTCTCTTACAGGAGAGTTCTCCTACGGCCGGCCCAGGTTCGCGAGCTTTGTTCAGCAAGCTCAGTTCGACCCGACGGTCGGAGTGTTTCCGGTGGAGGACGGACGGCCCCACCGAAATCACTCCGAGGTCAGCCGTCCGTCGGCTGGCTGGTCGCCTTCACCGGCCTCACCCTGCAAATCCTGATAGTCATGGCACACCCCGTTCTTGTTTCAACCGCGCACACTTCCTGCCATGGGGTGAGAACGCCCGTCGCGTTGCGGCAACTGCGCGACTTGAGCCCACGGCACCGAGTCCGGTCCTGCGTCACCACATTTCTCAGCAGGCGCGACCGACCAGGAACCAATCAACGGAGAAAAGCGCAGGGCAATGAATCGGCACCGTCCGCGCCGAGGCCATCGTGCTTTCTGCGCCCGTCTCCGCCCCACCCTGAGGGAGGTTAGTGGTGGGGCTGCCGGCGCCAATATCCGGAGAATGTCTGATCCGTTGCGTTTTATGGATACAGGGATTGAGACCGGGGTGGTTGCAGGCGGTGAGCCAGGCCGAACAGCCACAGGTCGCGGTGTCGAAGCATCGCGGCCATGCAGACACGAGGCACGGCACCGTCCAGGTGGGCACGGAGTACGGCACCGTCCAGGCGAGCGCGAGGCACGGCACCCTCCCGGGAGGCGCGAAATGCGGCGCTGGCACCTCGCACCGGCCGAGCGGTCACCTTGACCGCCCCGCCCTTACGCTCAGCGACAGCGACCCGCCACCGCGCCGTGATCGAGGCCGTGATCGGGGCCGTGATCGAGGCCGTGATCGAGGCGCTCCGCCGAACGTGGACAACGACCAGGACTCAGGTCGCACCCAAGGCCCCGCACGTCCAGGAACAACGCAAAACCGCCTCTGCCCGTCACCAGGCAGAGGCGGTTGGATCGGGTGGAGCTATGGGGATTCGAACCCCAGACCTCCTCCATGCCATGGAGGCGCGCTACCAACTGCGCCATAGCCCCTGGTCACCGCTTCGAGTCCACCCGTTGCGGCGCTCCGAGAGCATATAGCCATCCGCCCCGATTCACCTAATCGCCCATCCTCAGGCCACAGAGGCACAACAGCGAGGGTCGTAGCGGCGCGGAAGCCCGTACGGCCCCCGAGCCGTACGAACCGCGCTCACACCTCGGCCTCGGGCTTGTCGTCGCTGTGCACCGGCTCCGGCAGGGTGCCGGCGTTGTGCTCCAGCAACCGCCACCCTCTGCGCCCTTCCTGCAGCACAGACCAGGAGCAGTTGCCGAGCCCGCCCAGCGCCGGCCACAGCTCCTCGGGCAGCCCGAGCAGTTCGCAGATCCCGAGCCGCAGCGCGGCCCCGTGTGAGGCCACGACCAGAAGCCCGTCGTCGTCGAGCCGGGAAGCCCAGCGACGCATCGCGCCGGCCACCCTCCCGGCCACGTCGGTGACGGGTTCGCCGTCCGGCGCCTCCCACGCCGCGTACTCGTGGGGCCAGCGCGCGGCGATCTCCTCGCGCGTGAGCCCCTCCCACTGACCTCCGCCGCGCTCGCGGAAGTCCTTGTCGACGGCCACCTCCAGCCCGGCGATGCGCCCCAGCGCCAGCGCGGTGTCGTTGGCCCGCTGCAGGTCGGAGGAGACGATCAGGGTGGGCCGTAGCGAGGCGAGCAGCGAGGCCGCCCTCGCGGCCTGCGCGACGCCGGTTTCGTCGAGGGGGATGTCGGAGTGACCCTGGAATCGCTGCTCGACGTTCCACAGTGTCTGCCCGTGACGCAGACACACGATCCTCTTGCTCATGCAGATTCCTCGCCGGGACGCTCGAAATCGGGATGAGTGTCACTGCCGGGTCCGGTGATGGTCGGTTCGATCACGCGCGCGCCCGCTGGAGGTTGGCCTGAAGGACGCTCTCCGGCAGCGCGATGGCCGGGCAGTCCTTCCACAGGCGCTCAAGCGCGTAGAAGGTACGGTCTTCCTCGTGCTGGACGTGCACGACGATGTCGATGTAGTCGAGCAGCACCCAGCGCCCTTCGCGCTCGCCCTCACGGCGGACGGGCTTGGCGTCGGCCTCGGTGCGCAGCCGCTCCTCGATCTCGTCGACGATGGCGCGGACCTGGCGGTCGTTGGTGGCGGAGCAGAGCAGGAAGGCGTCGGTGATGACGAGCTGTTCGCTCACGTCGTACGCGAGGATGTCATCGGCCAGCTTGTCGGCCGCGGCTTCCGCGGCGATGCGCACGAGCTGGACGGATCTGTCAGATGCGGTCACGATGCGGGTCTGTCCTCCTGTGTCGGCAGCATGCCCATATGTTGAGGGTACCCTTCCAGCCCGAAACCCCTCACCTACGCCACGGCAGGCTTGTTCAGGCCCCCTGATAGAGGCCGCGCTTGTTGATGTACTGGACGATTCCGTCGGGCACCAGATACCAAATGGGCTCGCCCTTTGCGACACGCTGACGACACTCTGACGAGGAAATGGCCAGCGCGGGGATTTCCAGCAACGTCACGCGGCCTTCCGGCAGGCCGGGGTCGTGCAGGGTGTGCCCGGGACGCGTGCAGCCGACGAAATGGGCGAGCTCGAAGAGCTCGTCGGCCTCCTGCCAGCCGAGGATCGCGCCGAGCGCGTCGGCGCCGGTGATGAAGTACAGGTCGACCTGGGGGCCGTAGATTTCCGCGATGTCGCGCAATGTGTCTATCGTGAACGTCGGTCCCGGCCGATCCACGTCCACCCTGCTGACGGAGAAGCGGGGGTTCGACGCGGTCGCGATGACCGTCATCAGATAGCGGTCCTCCGGGGCGGACACCTCACGCCCGGACTTCTGGTACGGCCGTCCGGTCGGTACGAAGACGACCTCGTCGAGCTGAAAGTGGTGAGCCACCTCGCTGGCGGCGACGAGGTGCCCGTGGTGGATGGGGTCGAAAGTCCCACCCATCACACCTACTCGCCGCTTCCCCTGCACACCAGGCGCGTTCATCATGAAACGGACCTTACGCGGGGGCTGTATCACAACATGATGGGACCCCCCTTCGTGATGACCGCGCATCACTTCAGTTGCGGACGTAGCATGCCGGGCATGACGACCACCCCGGACCGCAACCGCGTCCAACTGCCCGGCATCTCGTCCCGAGCCTACGAACACCCCGCAGACCGGTCCGCCCTGGTCGCTCTGCGTAAGTTGAGCGGGTTCGATACGGTTCTCAAGCAGATGTCCGGTCTCGTCAGCGAGCGCCGCCTGCGCCTGATGTACCTGGCCTCGGCGGTGCGCGTCAGCGAGACCCAGTTCCGCTCCCTCTACGACATGGGGCGCGACGCCGCCTACACGCTCGACCTGCACCGGATCCCCGAGATCTACGTCCAGCAGGACTCGCAGGTCCAGGCCAAGGCCATCGGCTTCGACGACCCGTTCATCGTCGTGACCACCGGTCTGCTCAACCTCATGAACGAGGAGGAGCAGCGCTTCGTCATCGGCCACGAGACCTCGCACATCCTGTCGGGGCACGCGGTCTACCGGACGATGCTCGACATCCTCACCCGCCTCGCCGCCCGCGTCGCCTGGATCCCGCTCGGCTACATCGGCCTGCGCGCGATCGTCGCGGGCCTGGAGGAGTGGTACCGCAAGTCCGAGCTGTCCTCCGACCGCGGTGGCCTGCTCACGGGGCAGAACCCCGAGGCGGCCAAGCGCGCGCTGATGAAGCTCGCCGGCGGCGACTACACCCACGAGATGAACATCGAGGCGTTCCTGGAGCAGTACCAGGAATACGACACCGCGGGCGACCTTCGCGACGGCTTCCTCAAGGTGCTCAACCTGCTCGGCACCACCCACCCGTTCGCGGTCGTCCGCGTGGCGGAGCTGGACAAGTGGCAGCGCAGCGGCGAGTACGACCGGATCATCGGCGGCGACTACCCGCGCAGGGAGGACGACCCCAACGCGCGGGTCACCGACGAGATCAAGGCGGCGGCCGAGTCCTACCGCGCGTCCTGGTCCCAGTCGCAGGATCCGTTCATCGGCGTCCTGCGCGACGTGGCCGAGGGCGCGGTCAACGCGGGCGAGCGCATCTTCAACCGCTTCTCCCGCCGCGACGGCGGCCAGGGCTAGCCGGATCGCCACCGCGCGGCCGATCCGCTTGATCGCCGCGCCGGGCCGCCGCACGCAGCGGCGGGCCGCGGAAAACCTGCACCGCCCGAAGCGGCGGGCGCGATAACCCGTCGCCGCAACCTCCGCAGAACCGCAGCGCGGACGGCAGGTCAGAGCCAAGGCACGACCAGCGCGGACGGCAGGTCAGAGCGAAGACGCGACCGGCGCGTGCGACAGGTCAGAGCAGCAGCGCGATGGCGCGTACGGCTGCCGCGCACAAGGCGACGAACCCACCCAGCACGGCCAGCGCCCGCAACCCTTCCCTGCGCAGATCAGGCAGCCGCTGCCCGATCCGTTCGATCTCGCGCCCGGTGATACCCCCGCACAACATCCCGAACACCACACCCGCCACCGTCACGGGCGCGGCCTGCTGCCACCAGTCGGCGTCGATCTGCCCGCCGCCGGTGGCCCAGAGCGCTCCACCCGCCGCCACCGCGACGGGCACGCCCGGCCACACGACGGCGGTCGCCGCCGCCCCGGTCAGCGCGACGGGGAAGGACAGCACGCGCAGCGTCACCCGCGTACGCCGCGAGCCGCGCTTCCTGACCATCCAGTGCCCCATCCACAACGTCCTGGTCAGCACCACGAACACGGTCGTGATCGCGATGGAGGCGATCGGCCAGATGACCGAGGCCACCACGCACGGCACGGCCAGCACCGCGAGCAGCAGCAGCGCGCCGTTGCCCGCGGGCAGGGTCGTCGCCGACGGCGCGCGCAGCCCGGTGCCGCGCCTGTCCTGCGGCTTGACGGCGGCCGCCCGGCTCCTGACGGCCGCGGCCGTGCGCTGGCGCGAGGCGACCATCTTGGCCCTCGGGCCGGTGTTCTTCGCCTCACCGCCCGCCCGTCCACGCGGCACGGGCACCTTGCCCTCGGTCCGGCTGCGCGCCGGCACCGAGCTCTTGCCGTCGGACGCGCTCCTGCTCCCGGTGCCGCGCCCCGTGCCTTCGGGCGCGGCCCGGCCACCGGTCCGCCCACTGCCTTCCTGAGCGGCCCTGCCGCCGGCCCGGCCCG